>CAMGTC010000235.1 GCA_946061765.1 uncultured Treponema sp. | reverse complement strand
AAAGTGAAATTGAAAATAAGCTTATAAGTAATAATGATAAATATTTTTTCATTTACACACCTCAACAAGAGCCTTTGTTAATGTCAGTGCTTTATAATAGTCTTTAGGCATTTCAAACCAATGTAATGCCCAGCTTTCAAAACTTTCTTTTATTTCTTTATCAATAAGTGTCCAATCATTTGCAAAGAATATCCATACACCTTCTTTTTCGCCATCATAATAAAACACTTCTCCCACTTCATCTTCGAACTCGCTAAAAAATCCCTCGTTTTCACCTTCATCAAAGACATCTACTACATAACACCATTTGTACTTTCTTGCTGCTTTATCCAAATCCCTGTAGAACTCAGACTCACTATTGTAGTATTTTTCTGCAAAAGCAGTTCCCAACGCACACAAAATGAGTGCAATAATCAAAATAATCTTCTTTTTCATTTTTTCTTCCTAATTAATTAAAACTCCCCATAATATTCGATTATTTCATATGGACGGTTATTAAATGAGGATATATCAGTTTTACCAGTTTCTTTTCCAAGTACAATCTTGTAGGGACGAATATGCATATCCTGCAATGGTTCACGATCCTGCACAATCCTTCGCCCATTTTCATACCTACTTCTGTAACCAAGTTTTATGACAGCAGTTTCTAAAAGGAGCTGACGGGAATCATCCTTTATTGCTTCCACAAAGCTTTCATATGGTTTTCTGATATGTTTTTTTACAACGTGAATAAATCTATTTACCATATTCTTTCTTTCGTCAGAAGGCATAGATGCTAGTGGTGGTCTCGACAACTGAATCACAGAATTTCCTTTATCAGTATAGATATAAAGCATTAGGATATCTCTGTACCAATCATCTGCATTAAAAGTCATATATATTCTGTTCTGAGCATCTTTCTTGAAGATATAGCATTGGAACTTTCCCCGTTCAAACCACTGTCCAACAGGATAATCGTCCGTCCAATGACTTCTTATATTTCCGCTTGTTTGCTCTACACTCTGTTCATTACCAACTTGCCCGCTTTCACTCTGAGTTATTTCTGCACTTGTAACGGCCACAGAGGAAGAATTAAACATATTTTGTAAAAGAATACCAACAACGAATACAATAACTGTAGAAACAAGACTAAGCCCAACATTTCGCCATGCTCTTTTGCTCGTTACAGGAACAGTATTTTGCTCCTTTCTTTGCATCCTTATGTTTACCCCCCACTTGTTCATCTTTGGCAATGATTTTTTACAGGCAAAAATCCATGAAAGTACACCTCCTATGAGAACAACAATAAGAGATAAACCAAGTATTACAATGTTATTCTCGAAATACTTTCCTGTAATAAGAAAAATAAATGTTGAAGGAATAATCAATATTTCAGAAAAACCGAAAAGACCAACATCATGCAAGCGACGAACACGGATAGAAGATGTAAAGAATATCATAAAACAAAATAAGCACCTCTCCGAATCATCATAAGAGGTAAACTCTAAAACACCTAGAATAATTCCCCAAAGAACAATATTGAACAAGAAACTCCACCAATATTCGGACCTTGTAGCACGACCTTTGAAATTTAATAAGTTTTCAAAATATAGTTTCATTGCCTGCACAAATCCAATTTTTACTGAACTCTGAAATTGTTCATCTGTATCGTTTTTCTGCTGAGTAGCTATTGGGATTTCTGTTACAGGCTGCGTATTTTCGGTCTTGGTCTGTGAAGCTCCGCAATTCGGACAAAATTTAACACCATCTTCTAACTTATAACCACAATTGGAACAAAACATGTATTTCCCCTTACATCAAATAACTTGCCAAAAGATCTGCTTCGGCAGCAGCCTGTTTTGCCTGTGCTTCCTGAGCATTAAGTTTTGCAGTGGCAGTCTGTTCAATGGCTTTTGTCTTTTCGGTTTCAAGACGGGCCATCTGAGCATCGTAAGCACGTTTTTCTTCTGCCTGTTTCTGAGCATCCTTTTTGTCTGCGTCAGCCTTCATTTCGCTGAACAAAGCACCTATTTTCTTCTGAGTTTCTGTTTCAAGATTTGCTCCACCCATCATATCCATAAGATATTTTTTACAAAGAGCATCCCAAGTTTCCTTGCTCATTGAATAAATTGTGTAATAAATGTACTGCTCTGTTTTTGCACCAGTTTCTGCATTTGTTGTGCGCACCTTCTGGAAGAATCCTGCTTCTTCTCGAAGTCCTGTCATATCAGCCTTTGTTTCGCTTGCAGCAACAAACAAAGCTTCAAGTTGTCCTACATCATTCAATCCTTGACCTACACGACCGATTACTTTTTGATTAAGTTCTGCAGCCTGAGTATATGCAAAACCTGCACGGCTCAATGCCTGTGCAGTTGCTTCGGTTTTGCCTGTTGCCATGCTTATTTTTACAACACGATTTGAATCGAGTCCCCACTGTTCTTTGAATGTATCAGAATTACCACGACGCATATTCTTGAGCCAAGTAGGAGCGGCAATTTCTCCTAAAGTCCTGTCTGTCCAATCTACAACAACAACCTTGTCAACTTCATCATCAGAACCAACTTCCACTTTATTAACAGGGTCAGAGATAACCTTTGTTGTAGCACAACCAGAAAGACTTAAAACAAGAGCCATCAAAGTTCCTGCTACCATCACATTTTTAATTGTTTTTTTCATGCATTTCTCCTCTTAAAATTTTTTTCGTTATTAATAAAAAGGATGTTAAACACCCTTTTCTAATAACTCATCTTAAAATCTAATACCTTGATTTATTTTTTCTGCCAGTTTTGGAAATGCTTTTTTTTGAGCATTTTCCAATGAATATGCAACAGTCTTTTCCGATAAATTTGCTTCATAAGAAAAAACCGCTTTATTTTTGTCATTTTTTATAGACACAATAATTGCCGGCATAATTGCTACAGGATTCTCTCCATTAGGATTGGATAAAACAACAACATCTGCTGTATAATTTCCGCTCTCTCCAATAATAAAACCGCCTTTTTCAAGTGAAGACTTTATGGACGTTTCCACAATGTTCCCATAATCACCACTGATATTTACACGGATAGTAAGATTTTTTTGTTCTTTTTCGATTCTTGAAGGTAGTTCCGCAATTGTCATTCTATCAGACGAATATTTTTCTTCCTCTTTATGATTGATGATTCTTCCGTATTCTAACTTTTCCACAAAATCAACCGAAACTTTCCAGGCACTTTTATAAAGAGAAATTTTTGTAAAAGAATCTTCCTCTAATTCTGCTTTTTTTAGAAATGAGTAAAATTTTGCTTTTTCTGCTTCTATTTTTGGCTTGTACTGAATCCACGCATCTTCCCGAACCATATACGCAATTGCATACCACTTTTTTTCGGGTTTGTAATAATAACTTTCCGTGTACTCAAGTCCAATAAATTCAACTTCGCTGGAAACATTTACTTCATCAATTACACGAATTTCTTCCTGAACAGAAGAACCTGTCGTAATAGAAGACATTGTTGTAGAAAGATTCGCACTTACAGTAGACTGAAAATATCGGGCCAGCTGAGATGCAGCATCAGTTTTTGCATCTTCTGCAGTAGTTCCTGACCCTTTTTGTGCCAGATATTCCGAATTAGGAAAAACACTCCGATAATTTTTAAACCATTCTGGTTCTGACTTTGGCTTTGCAAAACAAACAGCAGCAAAAGAACAAAGAATAAAAAATATAACTGTTTTTTTCATAATTTAGTTTTCCCTCCGAAAACACTTTCAATATTCATTATTCATTTTGTTTTTTCGATTTATCAATCTTTTGTATTCTTGATTTTTTTACATATCCTCTTTTATTTCTTTTAAACATAGGATATAAAAATCTGAGTTATATTCTTTTGCATCTTTTATCGAGATTACATTTATCCCAAATAATTTTAAAATTTTGTGTTTAGTATCTAATCTTTTCAGAATCTATACTCTTATCTTTGAATAATCTGTCTTGAACATAAAAAAGCATGGGATTCCAGTTTATTTTCTGTGCATCATTAATACCATTACAACAAACAATACTCTATTTTGACTTTCAAGATAATTTGATTCTTTTTATGGTTATTCATTCATTACTCTTTTTTTTAATTCGATTTTTTGAACGTAGTAAAAAAAAATCGAATTAAGGCAATTGTGTCAATTGCCTTAATGGTATACCATTAAGGCGCCCAAGGGGCTTCGCCCCAAAAACTATTTTTTCCCAGCAATAATAAACTATCAAAAAAAAATTGTTCAAGTTCACTACAATTAAATTCTCTTGTGAAAACAAAGCACACATTGATATGCAGGTTTCCAGCATGAGTCAAGGACAGTTCTTGATTAAAAAACACAGATTTTTGTATTACCGAAGAGTGAAACTACCTTTAATAGCCTTGTTTTTCGGAAAAAAAGCAAAATATGTTAAACTATATTTATCTTATTATATATAGAAAGAAAATCATCACTGCCTTGAAGGCAGACACCTGCGCCACTAGTGTTGCTAAAAATCAAAAATGGGAAGGTTTAAATCAAACAACATAACAGTTTGAAAACTTACTACCAGTCAGAAAC
>CAMGTC010000234.1 GCA_946061765.1 uncultured Treponema sp. | reverse complement strand
ATGACAAATCACAAGGAGAAAAATAATAGCCCTGTCTAATTCCTCCAGGAACTTCTGCAGTATAATATCGGCGGCAGGCCTGAGTACACATTCCTCGATTAGCAGATTTTCCACCCAGGAATGAAGAAAATAAACAAAGCCCAGATTCACTTACACATAAAGCTCCGTGAACAAAAACTTCAAGTTCTGCCCCAGTTTCCTTTTTGATTTTTTGAATTTCATTAAGCCCCAATTCCCTTGCCAAAACCATACGTTTAATTCCACAAGACTGCAAAAGTTTTACAGCATTGGAACTTTCAACGTTCATCTGAGTTGAAGCATGTAATTCCATATCAGGGAAAAATTCCTGTGCCATACGCATAACTGCATAATCCTGCACAATTAATCCATCAGGCTTTACTTCGTTAAGATAAGAGAGGAATCTGTACAAACGTTCAGTTTCTCGCTCTTCACAAACAGTATTTACTGTCACATAGATTTTTTTATTCTGACGGTGAAGACTTTCTACAGCTGCTTCAAACTGATTCCATGCAAAATTTGTTGTTCTCAATCTGGCATTAAAACTTTTGAGACCTAAATAAACTGCATCGGCACCTTCGCCAATTGCTGCATCAAGTGATTCTATATTTCCCGCAGGAGCTAATAATTCAACCATAAAGAATAATATATCATATTCACCGGGTCATTTAAAGTGAAGTCAGTCTCAGCACCCAGACATCTAAGCTTTTTACAAGGCAGAAGATTTAGGGCCGAGACTGACCTGGAAGTTAATACTTTAGATTTTTCTTACTAATTTTCTAAACTCACAGTAAAATCAAACTCTACCCGGTGAATTTTCCTTGCTAATATACCAGCTTTGACTATCCGATTTTACAGGAAAATCTACACTCTCCCCATTCAATAATTTTTCGTACACTTGCTCGGCTGATTTTCTTATTAAATATTTCGTTTCCGAAAGCCCAGTAGTCAATGTTGCATTTTCAATATCTGTAGACTCATAAATTTCACAAAGATCAGCAGACAAAGAAAAATCCGTTTTCAATTTTGTGGACCAATCCTCTACACTCTCAGCTCTATACATAAAAGCATCAATAATTTTTCCATGAACTGAATCCCGTACAACAAGTATATCAGTCGCATAATCAGTAAACTTTTCATCTTTCAAAAGCCAAAGGTCTCTGTAATCTGGACTTGAATAAGTATTTGTGGCTAAAGTTATATCATCCCCTTCTTCACTAAAACAACCGTTACCTTTGGCTCTCAAATGAAGTAAAAAGATCTCTCCCTTATTAACTTCAACTGGAGGAAAAACATACTTTTTCGCTTCCCCAGCATTTCCACTAATAAATTCCAACCCAACAAGATTACCCCCTTCAAGCACAAGAAACTCAACATACTCCAATCGCCTAAAGTCATTTTCAATTTCATCGCTCTTTTGAGCAGCCATTTTTGCATGAACTTCAGTCATCATAATTTTAGGAACTCTAGAATTATAACCGGTAAAAGGAATAGCAAGATTCAAAGAATTTCCAGTCTTATCTACAACACAAGCATAAAACTCATATGCCTTACCCACCTGAGTTTTTTCTTCAAACTCAAAAGTAAAAGATTTCGAATCATCCGAAGGAATACAAGTCACCGGAATAGCACCAGCAGATCCCAAGGCAGCTGCAATTGACTCAGACAAATTCAAATCCTCTGAAGACTCATCAGAATCAGAAACTCCCGCAATTCTTGGCGACAACACAACCTGCGAAAACACCACCTCTTCTGAAAAATTCACATGTAGTCTTTTTTCATCAAGAACTGCAAAATTCACCAACTGCGGAGGAGTATAATCTCCACCCACCAGTTGAATTCCAGACTCTGTAATCTTACAGGACACAGGTAATACCGCAACCATCACAAGTAAGGAAATTAAAAGGGCCTGTAACAAAACAAGTAAGACTTCTTTAATTTTTGACATATCAACTCCCGAAAAAAAACACAGGTTATAACCCTGTGTTTTTTCTTCATTTAATAAATAGACGAGATTGATTTTTTTTGTCAAAATTTTTGATTTTTTTTTACTTTTTTTTATTTAAATTCAGCAGCTTCTACCATATATCTGATAGAAATTCCAGTATCATCATTTATTGTTTTTTCAATTACAAAGATAATATTTTTTCCAGACTTATCACAAAAAATTCTTTCGATTTTATATGCAGAAACTCCCTTACGTACAATGTCAGGAGAACCAACCTTCCACTTTGAAATTACTTCTCCAGAAGAATTTTTCTTTTCTACATCAATATAAAAAGATGATTTTACATTTTTACCAGTTCCAGAAATTGTTGGAACCAGCTGAATATGATAAGAATTCTGATTTTCAATATCTGAACTTCTAAAATCTGTAAAATTAATTGCATCAGTTCCTGATTTATTTACATCATCAAGAATATAAAAAACCTGATCAATATTTGCAGGCTGAGTTTTTACATTCTTCATATAGTAATAGCTTTTTGCCTCAAGAGCTTCATAAACATCACGACCATTTTTTCCAGCTGTTACAGCAGAAGGTTTTGTTTTAAAAATGCCTTCATCTACATAATCATTTTTTGCTATATCAACCTGATAGATTTCGGCCCAGCCCTGAAATTTTTTATCTGTTTTTCCATACTGTCCAAAAACATAGTATTTACCATCTTCAGTAAATCCCTTATCAACAAAACTGGCAACATCACCTGCAGACAAGAAAACAGTTACAGCACCAAATAAAAGTCCTATTAAAAAAGATTTTTTCATCTATTTTTAAACCTCCCTTATTTTTTATAAGAAATAATCGTCTAAATTAATTTTCGGATTTATTTTTAAACACTTTACTATTATTTAGCTAATCGGTATTTTTTAAATATGACAATTAAAGTAAGAACAAAATTCACTTTTGCCATTTTTGTAATTTCCCTAATCACTTTTTTAGTTTATCTTTCTTTTTTAATTTATGAAATTTCTACTTCTACTTTAAAATTCCCTGAAGTTTATTTTACCAGCAAGCCAAGAAACAATCTGATTTTTGGTTACAACAACATTGTTATGCTTTCCTTTATTTTTGTTGAATTGCTCTATGTTATTGTCACAACTTTTTTGATTTACAGAGGATTTAGTAAAACTCAAAGTTCAATAGTTCTTGGATTTTTAATTTTTATTCTTGCAATCTACATGGATACTTTTAGAATTTTTATTCCATTTTTCCATATATCAAATTCCTTTTCCAAAATTCAATTACTTATAGGAAATATCACACTTTTTGCAAGAATTTTAGCGCTCTTATCTCTTTTGATGACTGCCATTTTGCATTTTGATGAACAGACAATAAATGTAAACCGCTATTGTATTGCACTAATTTTCCTTTCTATTCTTTTAGCAACTGTAATACCTTTAAATACAACAAAGATTCTTCCTACATTCTTAGTAGCCCATTCCTACTCAAAAACTATTAATATTATTAGTACTACTTTAAGTTTTCTTTCTTTTGTGTCTGTTTTAGTAAGCAATTATAAAAATGAATCTAAACAACTGACAAGCATTGGATTTTTTATGGTTTGTATAGGATTTCTTTTACTTTTTTATTCATATTCTTTATTTTTCCTTACAATCACCTTTATTTTTACTGGATTTGGATCTGCGATATTCTTACATGAACTCCATAAAGAATATATGTTAAAATAAAACTAAAAAGGCAGACAGGTAGAAAGAAAATAATAAGAGCTTCCAATTATTAAAGGAATTATAAGATTATCAAAATCTGCAAGTGGTAAAACTTCTATACTCATTGCAATAAAAGCAATCAAAAGACTTATAAAACAATTACTGGTAGTTGCAAAAGTAGAAATATAAACTGCCAGAAAACAGGCCATACTTCCTGCCACAGTTTTTCCTCTTGCCCCGGGAATTGTGATTTTTCCAAAAAGTTTTCCAAAAAGGCTGGCAAATCCATCTCCAAAAGATAAGGCAAAAATTCCAACCATTGCAGACTTAAATGGCAAAAATAAAGCAGCAAATAGTATTCCAAAAACAAGAGTTAATGGACCTAGCACAAATTTATTTTCATCTCTTTTACGGGAAGCAAGATTAATGATTTTTGAAAAAAAGAAAACATCTAATCCATTCAACATTAAAAGTTGGGTAATTGTATATAAGATTGCAGCTGCTATTAAAAGTATAATTGTTGGCCAGTAATAATAATAAAGAATCAAAGGTACAAAAGCACTGCAAATATGAATTGATTTTCTGAATAATTCCTTAAGAATATTATACTTGCGCTGATTTTTTATTATTCCCTGTAATATTTTTGAATCCATACAGTTTCCCTAAAAGATTTGTAAATACTATAATTTTTCCTTATCTTTAAGTGTATTAGGAATATTTAAATAAATTGATGGTTCAAATTCAGGCAACTTATGAGTGATGTACTTAATATTTTCCTCAGCAAGGTTACTTCCACCAATTCTTAACAATGTATCTTGATTACGAGTTAAAGAATCCCAAGCCCTTAATGACTGCTGGAACTGAACA
>CAMGTC010000233.1 GCA_946061765.1 uncultured Treponema sp. | reverse complement strand
CTTCGCTCAGTCCAGTGGACTGCTTCGCAGGGGCTACTATCCTTGCCACGGTTTACAAACCGTTATTTTTCACATCAATATTTAAAGCTTTTTTCAAAAAATCAACAATTCTTTTTTTGTATTGTTTAGAGAATATATTTTCTTTTAACATTTAAACCAGGCTGACGGACATCATTCAGCGCGAGTTCCTCAAAATACAATCCTGAATCATTGCAAATAAGAGTAGAGGACTTCAATCTTCCTCCTGATATGATGTGCCATTTGTAAATGACAAAACTAACTTTAATATAAAGGCTCTGTACGGAAAATATTCACTTTTCCCTGTTCCTCATTTATACTATAAATATGTTACAAAGCATTTACACTTTTTCATTCATAATCGCTTTCATTTACCTTTATATTTCGGTTTCTGTATTTAAAAAACGAATCTCCGTTTATTATATAATGCTATTTTCCTGCGTTATGATTTCCAACTTCGGTTATATGCAGATGATTTCAGCTTCAACATTGGAAAAGGCTATTCAGGCAAATCAGACAACTTATCTTGGAGCAAGTTTTTCCTGTGTTTTTGTATTATTCTGTGTTGCAGATTTATGCAAAGTCAATTTGAACAATAAGTTAAAAACAATCCTCATTATTATTGGAGCCATTATTTTCTTTTTATCCAGTTCCTATGGAAAATCAGACCTTTATTATAAAGATTTATATCTTGTAGAAAAATACGGCGGATATCTTCTTAAGAAAAAATATGGACCTCTCCACAATATTTTTCTTCTTCTTTTAGCTACAACTTTCGGCGGAACAATTGTTATCATTGTTAAATCTTTCTTCAGAAAAAAAGTAGTTTCTTATAAAAACTCAATTTTACTGTCGGTTTCAATGATGCTGACCCTTTTTGGCTATATTTTGGAAAAAAATACGGGCCTTGATATTCCAATCGTTCCTATTGCAAACGCTATTGGCGTTACAATTGTGTTTATCATTCTTACACGTATAAGTATGTATGATGTTGCTACAATATTTTCAAACATTGTTGCAGAGTCAAATATTGGTGGCATTATTTGTATAGATAAAAAAGGAAATTTTTTAGGGGCAGATGAAGACACTTTTAACTGGTTTCCAGAAATAAAAGATTTGAGTATTGATTACCGCATTCCAAACAATAACAACGATTTGTTTACAATCATTTGGAAATGGGTTGATGAAAGTTCCAAGGCAGAAAGTGTGATTTTAAAAAGAGATTCACGTTTTTACAAGCTGGAACATTCTTTCAACAACGAAAATAAACTTCAAAAAATCCATGTAATTTATATTCAAGATGATACAGATCAACAGACTTACAATCAGCGTCTTGAAGAAGAAGTTTTACAAAAAACCGAAAAACTCAGAACAATGCAAAATGATATTATCATTGGAATGGCAAGTACAATTGAAAATCGAGACAGCAACACAGGCGGCCATATTCAGCGGACTAGTGATGTTATTAATATTTTTGTAAATTATCTTCGGAAAAATTCAAAATTCCCAAAAATCAGCAAAGAATACTGGCAAAATTTAATAAAAGCAGCCCCACTTCACGATTTTGGCAAAACAGGAATTCCAGATTCAATTCTTAATAAACCTGCAAAATTCACAGATGAAGAATACGAAATAATGAAAACTCACGCCGCAAAAGGTGCAGAAATTTTAAAACGCATTCTTATGAATACCGACGACACTGATTTTAAAAATCTAGCAGTAAACGTGGCCCACTATCATCACGAAAAATGGAACGGCACAGGCTACCCGGAAAAATTAAAAGAAACACAGATTCCTTTTGAAGCCCGGGTTATGGCTTTAGCAGATGTTTTTGATGCCCTTGTCAGCAAACGAGTTTACAAGGAAAGTTTCAGTTACGATAAAGCCTTTTCAATTATAGAAGAATCATCAGGAAGTCATTTTGACCCAGTTCTTTGCAAAGAATTTTTAAAATGCAGGCCTCAACTGGAAGCGCTTTATAATAAATATTAGTTTTAAACGAAACAAATTTTTATAATTTTGTGTTTTGGAAAATAGAATAAATCTACAGTGCGTTTTCACAGGTCCCAACAAACAGTAACTTTCCTTATTGATAAAAAAACCTCTGGATTTTGCCCCAGAGGTGAATCAAAATACATCGAGTCAAAGCACAATTCGTTAAAAGTGTTCACTTCGCAATTTTAATGTTTACCATAAAACCTTAATAATAAACCTAACCAATAAAACTATTGATTAGATTTATCTGGATTTTTATTTACAAAAACTGCCGAAGTCGCAAATCGACCTTCCGAAGTTTTTGCTTTTTCTCTTACATTCCTTAGATATTCTGCGTTTACATATGTTAGCTTTACTTCTGGTTTCTTAAAGAAATCTCTTAAGCCTTCTTTAAATGTTGGTTTATAAATAAGCAAGTTTTTATATTCTTCACTTTTTCCCAAATCTTTTAAAACAGCATGAGTCAGCTTTCTCCCACATGGATGATCCATATAAATTTCAAACGTATCAGGTCTGAAATTATTTTTGTTTCGCTCCATAAGAACATTATATTCACGTTTTTTATCATTCCAACTTGAAATCAATGAAATTCCAAAACCAATAGGAATAATACCAATAACAATTTGACCGATAAGTGTATATACTGTTATAAGCCAAAAAGGAAGGGCTATTATTAATAAACCACCTAGAATTAACACAAATCCATATGTATTCAGATATAGAAATCTAAGAATTTTTTTCATTACAAGTTACCAACTAATGAGTGGAATGCTGTTGTTACTTGTTCGATATCTTCTTTTTTAGCCTGTCCTAAGCCAATTGTATATTTGTCTTTTCCTGTAAGGAAATAGAAGTATCCGCCTTTTGAACAAGGACAACAACCTTTTGATGTAACATAACCATATTCTGAAATATAATTAACTGTTGTTTCTCTTCTTTCTGAACTACAACATTGTTTTGATGCATCAATAATAACTACACGTTTGTTTGTTACGATAAGATACCATGTACCTTTTTTACATGTAAAACATTTCTTAAGTTTTTCCTTACATGTTACTGCGATGTCATCGAAAGCTAATTCGATTACAACTGTTTCACCTTCAAAAGGTTCAAAATTTGATTTTAATTGTGCCATCACTAACTCCTTATTTGTTTAACAACACTAATTTATAAATATCCAATCATACGTATTGGACAAAAAGATAAACTAACAAGATTACCTTTATTTACAAAACTAAATCACCTTATTATTATAAAACAAACTTATTAGAATTCAAGTTTTTAAACTTATTACCATATTGAAATTTCGATTATTTTTTACACAAAATCCAAACGAATTATCACAATAATTTTCTTTTTTACTTGCTTTCCAAAATTGTTTTATTAAATTCTCATTT
Source organism: uncultured Treponema sp. (assembly GCA_946061765.1). Classification (GTDB taxonomy): domain Bacteria; phylum Spirochaetota; class Spirochaetia; order Treponematales; family Treponemataceae; genus Treponema_D. The sequence goes on along the minus strand of CAMGTC010000233.1, from coordinate 1,145 downwards.
AGAATCAAATAAAAAATCCGAGGTAAAAAAGTGAACAGTATAGAAGAAAAGAAAAATCAAACAACTCATGAAGCCCAATTTGATAAACGCATCGAAGCCACAAAACTGCAGATTGAACAAATCAAACAAGACATAGAAATCAAAAAACACCTGGGCGAAACCAGCTATTGCCACCACAGCGGTACCAAAAATTTTTACATAGACGAAGTAACAAAATACTTTGAAGGCAAAGGTTTTACCGTAAAATTGCTTCCCACAGAATCTGGTGTCTCTTACAAGATTTTTCTTGGATGGTAAACAACAGATGCTTTAATATCAGCGGAACCAGTTACAATTGTTAATTAATGTAATTATTTTTCACATCAATATCTAAAGCTTTTTTCAAAAAATCCCCAATTTTTTTCTTGTATTGTTTAGAGAATATATTTTCTTTGGAATCGGTATCTTTTTCATCTACAAAATATTTTTTTGTTTCACGATTGATTGATAAAGAATCTAGCGGCCAACCTGCAAAATATTTTTGCGCTGGTTTGTCAATCATATCAAATCCAGTTTTTCTAGCATTTTCCATATCCATAAAGGAATAAATTTTTCCATGATTATAAACCGCAATGCCATCCAAATAAAACGCAGATACTTTACCACCAAGCTCTTTTATCAGTTTAGAATAATAATCAATCATTTGTTCATCCGACAATCTTTGCATATTCATTGGCGTTCTAACATTTAAACCAGGCTGACGGACATCATTCAGCGAGAGTTCCTCAAAATACAATCCTGAATCATTGCAAATAACAGTATCAAAATACTGACCATAAAACTTAGCTTTTAGAATTGCATTTTCCTCAGGCGTTTTTCCATTTTCTTCAGGTTCAACCGTAATTCTAATATCTTTAATCGTAACGAATTCAATTCCACAATCTTTTAAAAGATTTGAAAAACGATTCACCTTAGAAGGATTCGTTGTTCCCAATAAAACTTTCATAATTTATCCCTGTTATAATATAGATTTTTTTATTTTGGATGATTTTTTTTCTTTATCATTCTACTAATTATAATCCTTGCACCACAACTCGATTTTTCGGGTAAGACTATTTGTGTACTCCATAAAATGTTTCGTCCAAAATCTGTTTGCAGCAGGATTA
>CAMGTC010000232.1 GCA_946061765.1 uncultured Treponema sp. | reverse complement strand
GAAAAGAATTATAAAGAAGTTTTTGATACTTCAGTTTCAAACAATACTTTTTCACGTGCTGAACTTACCTCTGAAAAAACATCAACAAAGAATGTTCATTACGGTGATATTCTAATTAAATATAATTCTATTCTTAGTGTAAAGAAGGATGACTTTCCATTTATTCCTGATAATGTAAAAGTTGATTCAAAGAATTTCTTAAAGAATGGAGACATTGTATTTGCGGATACTGCAGAAGATGAAACATGTGGAAAGGCTGTTGAGATTACAGATCTTGAAAATGAAAATGTATTGGCAGGATTGCATACTTTTGTAGCACGTCCAAAATTTCAATTTCAAGAAAAATATCTTGGTTATTTTATAAATAGTCCTGCTTACCATAATCAACTAATTCCATATATGCAGGGAACTAAAGTTACTTCTATTTCTAAAACAAATGTTCAGAAGACCTCTGTAAAATACCCAAATGCAACAGAACAAACCAAAATCGGAAATTTATTTTCTCAGATTGACTCACTCATTTCATCAACACAAAAGGAACACGACAAACTTGTAAGCCTGAAAAAATGTATGCTGCAAAAAATGTTCCCAAAGAAAGGTTGTCTTGTGCCGGAAATCAGATTTAAAGGATTTAGTGGAGATTGGGTTGAGAAGAAGCTGGGGGATTGTGTTGAATTTTTAGATAGCCAAAGACAGCCAATCGAGGAAAGAAATCGAATTACTGGACCTTATCCATACTATGGTGCTTCTGGAATAGTTGATTATGTAAACGGTTATATTTTTGATGAAGAGTTAATTTTACTAAGTGAAGATGGGGCAAACATTACAGATAGAAATTATCCAGTTTGTTTTCTAGCTAGGGGCAAGTATTGGGTAAATAATCATGCTCATGTTTTAAAAGCAAATAAGCAGTTTGATAATGATTTCTTATGTAATTCATTAGAATTAAAAGATTACACACAATACAACTCTGGGATGGCTATGCCTAAATTAAATATGGAAGTTTGCTTAAATATTCCTTTGCTATGTCCAGATTTCGATGAGCAACAAAAAATCGGTTCATACTTCCAAAACTTGGACAACCTCATTTCCAAACAGTCACAAGAGCTCGAAAAACTTCAGAATGTCAAAAAGACATTGCTTAGTAAGATGTTTGTATAAAAAAGATTAAAAAATGCTATAATGAAAATAAATGTGGAGGTGTATATGCCAGTTGTAATAAAAGAAATCAATAGCTTACTGGAAACTCTTGAAGCAGAAGATTATACATCTGTTTTAGATTATGTTAAGCTTGTTTCTCAAAGTCGAGGCGGGGCAAGTTATCCTCCTGTTTTGAAATACCCAACAGAAGCGGAGCTTATTAAGATGTTTGTGTAAGAGGAGAATTCGTTGCTTAATAATTATAGACTTGAACATACTGAATGTGACTTTAAAAGAAAAGTGGAACATTCAAAAACAAAAAGTTGGCTAAAAAGTGTGTGTGCCTTCGCTAACGGCATTGGGGGTATGCTTGTTTTTGGTATCGATGATGAAACAAGAACTCATAAACCAATTGCAGATATGCAAAAAGAAATAGAATTTATTACAGCCTGCATAAAAGACAGAGTTTCTCCTATTCCAGAATTCATTCTTGAACCAGATGTTACAGAAAACAATGAAGAAGTTCTTGTTCTGAAGATTATGGGAGGCTTAAATACTCCTTATTATCTTATAGAAAATTCTACTAAAATCACTTTTATTCGTGCTGGTTCTTCAAGTGTTCAAGCTGATACTCCTATTTTACATGAACTTATTCTAAAAGGCACTAACCGAACTTGGGATACTTTAAAATCAGAACATAAAGCAAAAGATTTTAGTTTTACACTTTTGGAATCAGTTTATTTTAATAAAACAGGAAATCATCTTGAACCTAGAGATTATTTATCGTTTGGTCTTATTACACAAGATGGATTCCTTACAAATACTGGAGCGTTGTTTACAGATGTTAGTCCATTCAGACAGGCAAGAATTTTCTGTACCAGATGGAATGGACTTTCAAAGGCACCAAGTTCTGTTGATGCAATAGATGACAAAGAGTTTAGCGGAAATATTTTGCAGTTACTGACGGATAGCGAAAGTTTTATAAAATTGCATAATCAGAAAATCTGGTATAAAACGGCTGCTTCCCGAATTGAAAAAGAGAACTTTCCAGAGCGTGCAATACATGAAGCAATGGTAAATGCACTTGTCCATCGTGATTATGGTGTTCTTGGAAGTGAAATTCATATTGATATATTTGATGACAGAATAGAAATCCAAAATCCTGGTGGAATGTATGATGGTGTTCCTGTTCAAAATCAGGATTTAGAAAACATCATTTCTACAAGACGAAATCCAGTAATTGCAGATTTGATGAATCGTATGGATTTTATGGAACGACGTGGAAGTGGTTTTAGAAAGATTCTTGCTGCAGTTAAATTTGCTCCAAACTATAGGGAAGAAAATCTTCCTGTATTTAAATCGACACCATTTTCATTTACTGCAATCATTAAAAATTTAAATTTTGATGTTAAAACTAACATAGAAAATGAAGTCGAAAATAAGGATATTGAAAAAAATGGTCTGAAATCACAAAAGTGGCCAGATGCAAATGAGGGATTAAATGACCCTGTAAATGACCCTGTAAATGACCCTGTAAAAATTATTCTTGAACTTATAAAGCAAAATCCGAATGCAACTTATGCATATCTTGCTGCTAAAATCAATAAATCTGAAGCGACTGTAAAAAGAGCTATTGTAAAACTTAAAGAAGCAAAGTTAATTAAACGCGTTGGAGCTGATAAAAACGGTTATTGGGAAATCTTGCAATAATTTGGGAATTAAAATGACAAATAAATACACAATAGAAGCAGACTTTGAAAAAGATGTTGTAGAAAAACTTCAGAATGTCAAAAAGACATTGCTTAGTAAGATGTTTGTATAATATAAAGGTTCTTTGAATAGAAGAATCTCAAAAATAAATGTCAATTATGAATTGACGAAAGGGCATTTTAGTGATAAATTGTTTGCTAACAGTGCCTTCCACCGTAGTGCTTTTATTGCACTACACCGGGAGGACTTTTTTTTGCCCAAATAGATTTTTAGAGGATGGTATATGATTCAAAAACCATTAAATTGGGCAAAACCTGCCACCAGTGTAACAGTTCAAGTTTCAATTCTTGAACAACGGAATATGACTTTCTCAGATAAAACAAAAGCTGAAAATATCTTACGCCGTGTAAATTACTACCGTTTTTGTCATTATGCTAATTCCCTTGTATCTGTTCAGAATGATTATACAGGACTTTCCTTTGATGATGTTGTTACATTCTACAATATTAATCGAGAATTGCGTTCGATTCTTATGGAAGCACTTTCTTGGGCAGAAGTATCTTTTAGAACATCATTTGCATATATAGTTTCTAATGATAAACAAGATCCATTTTTTTATCTCGATTCTTCAAATTTTAAAAATCCATCATTTCATACACAAACATTAATCGAATGTGAAAAAGATTTTAAAAACGCAGGAATTAAAATATTAGGACAAGATACAAATGGAAATAATATCTATGAAGCACCTCCAGCTTGGCAAATGGTGGAAGTAGTTTCTTTTGGAAAAATATCAAAACTATTCTGTAATATCGATAAAGTTAAATATCTTGATAAAGTTGGCAAATATTTTGGTTTTACTAAAAAAGAAATTAAGTCCGTTATAAAGTCATTGGCAGATTTAAGAAATCAGTGTGCTCACCATAGAAAGATTTTGTTTTCAAATTTCAATTCAACTCCAGCGGTTACACAAGATATGAGGGCATTACAAATTGACGGAACAAAAATTGGTAGTTTTATCTTTTGTCTTCATAAAATGATGAAAAGTGATGCAGGAATGCAAAATTCATTTATGAAAAAAATTTCAGATCTTTATAAAAAGTGTCCTGCAAATATTAAAAATGAATTCGGAACAGGGAGTTTCTTATGACAAAAAAATACACAATAGAAGCAGACTTTGAAAAAGATGTTGTAGAAAAATTACAGGCTTGTGGCTGGAAAGGCGGGGCAAGCTATCCTGCTGTTTTGAAATACCCAACAGAAGCGGAGCTTATTGAGAACTGGGCAAACATTATTTTTGAGCATAACAGAAAAGAACTTAATAATGTTCCTCTTAATCAGGAAGAAATTGACGACCTCCTGTTAAAGATTAGGGGAAAAACTCCTTGTGAAATTAACAGAATTATAAACTCCAGGCAAATAGACCTTATTCGTAAAAATAAAGCCGATAAGGAATTTTATAATAAAACTGTCTACCTTGAAATATATGACCGCAGAAAAATTCAGGATGGTGAAACTGTTTTTCAGATTGCAGAACAACCAGTTTTTGAACGCAAAACTTCAATGGACCGTGACCGCCGTGGAGATTTGATGCTCCTTATAAATGGTATGCCTTTGTATCATCTGGAATTAAAACGCAGTGATGTTCCATGGCAGGCGGCCTTTAATCAGCTGCGACTTTACCACAGCGAAGGAATTTATTCAGGATTCTTTAGTTTTG
>CAMGTC010000231.1 GCA_946061765.1 uncultured Treponema sp. | reverse complement strand
AGTTGCGGTGGCGTAAAGCCACGAAAAGCAACTTTTGTGACAAAGTTTTTATCGGCTTTGAAGCTTTGTTATGTGGATTCAGTCATATTGCTTTTCCCTAAATTGCATTTAGAGCATAAAGTTTGCAAATTTTCCATTACTGTTTCTCCACCTTTTGACCATGGTATAATATGATCAACTTGCAATGATACAGCAGGGTCTTTTGCAGGAGACGCCCCACATGCACAGCATTTAAAATTATCTCGCTGTAAAACTAAAAAACGCATTTTTGTAGTTATATTTCTCGATGTAACATGAGTTTCAGTATTTAATACTTTATTTATATTATTTTTAGACTTTGTTTCCTTTGTACCTATATCTTCTTTTTTTTGTTTTTCTATATATTGAATTTCATCGACTTTATTAATAAATTTTACAAATGCCTCTAACGTTTTTCTCCATCCGCCAAACCGACGCTTGTATGTATCTAATGAGTACTTACTAATATTAGAGTTAACTATATCTGTAGAAGTAGGTTGTCTTCCTAATAAGGTCCAAATTCTTTCAATTTCTTCAAAGCATTGTTGTTCTGTTATTTTATCTTTTGTAAAACCTGTTTCTTCTAATCCAGCTTTTTTGAGACAAGTATTCCATTTTCCGAATCTTTTAATTAAATGCTCAGCTGAATATTTCCCAAATTTTTTATAGTCTTCATATGGTACTGTTTTACTATTTATCTTTTTTGCTACAGCAATTAAATCATCAAAATACATTTGATTTGTTATTTGTTTTAATTCATCTGAAATTCGTTCAGTTCTTAAACCTGCAATTTTCAATGCATTTTTCCAGGTTTTAAAATGTCCCTGTATTGCAGTCTGAGAATATTTTCCATATTTTCTATAGTCAGAAATTGAAATATAGTTCTTATTTAATTTTTTTGCAGTCAAAACTATATCTTCAATTATTTGTTCATCTGTGAGTTGTGATGAATATTCACTTAATACAAATTCCATTTTCTTTTTTTCAACCAGCGCCCCAGTGGGGCGTCCACATAACATAATCTTAAACAGTTTGCGGCTTGTCCGCAAATCTGCTTTGAAGATATTGTTATGCTTTTATGTTCTTTTAAAATAATCTATATGTTTATTGTTATAAAAATCGAATGCTTTTCCTTTTACTTCTATATAACCATTTCTTATTTTTTTCCATCCCATTTGTCTTGAAGCTCCTGATCCCACTTGAAATCCATATTGAAATTTCCGTTAGATTCAAGTGTGAAGATTGCTCTATTCCATTTATGTTTTCCAAACATGGATTCTTGAAGTTCAAAAATACTTTTCCCCAAATCTTCTTCTTGATCATCATCCTGTAATTCAAATGCTTCTTCCTCTCCATTCTTACGAATATAATGAGCACTTGTTGACAACATGCGGTTGAAAGACGATTCAATCTCAACAACAGCTTTTTCCCAATCATCATCAATTGAATCACAAATTGTATTAGCAATTAATTTGTATACATCGATCATACTCTCCTCCATCAATATTTCTCTCACAATCAAGCCCCATAGGCTGTGGCAAACTTGTTCGTTTGTGGGGTTTTACTATTCAATTCCGTTTGCTTTTTTCCATGCGGTGATGAAAGAATCTTCATATAAGGTTCCTACTTCTACTTCTATATCATATTCTGTCCAATCAAGATAATTTTTGAACTTACTCAAATCAAGCCAAACTACCTCAGCATTTTTAGAATCATGTACATACAATTTTTTTTCATATTCTAAATAGAATCTATCATGATATTCATCCAAATAGAAAATAAGCGTTACATTATATTCAGGTTCAAGTGCAGAATATAACTTTTTAACCTGCGGAAGGATAATTGGGGCATAATATTTTCTGTTATAATCATAGTCGCAGTCATGTCTTTTTTGAGGCGGAAGTTTTATATAGATCCATGTTTCATAATCCTTTGATACCTTATATTCCCCGTAACTTGAGTCTTTGGACCATTTGTTTATGTTTCTGTCCATTCCGCGGAATTCGATGATGTCATATTTCATTCCAATCTCATCAAAAATTTTATCGATATCAGTTTTGAGTTGCTCTTCAAACATGCGCACATGTGCTTGGGTTTTAAATGTTCCTGTTTCATTGCAAACAGTATAGTCTGTATATACATTGTATTTCTTGTATGATTCAGGAATATTTGCAGGACGCAAATAACCGTAGAAACCAAAATCCCTTCCTCTAACACCGATAGTCGCATCATGACCACCTAGACCTTTGCCAATTTCAAACTGCATTCCGTACTGTTCGCTTACAGCATTTACAATATCCTGTTTCAGCGCAGCAACATCGGTGTAGGATTTTTTCAGTTTTACTTTTTTTTCACCAAAACAACCTGTAAAAACAAGGGGTATTAATCCACATAAGAATATTTTTGTAATCAATTTCATATTTACCTCTGTTCATCTAAACTTAATTTCAAAATACTCAACCTGCATTTATTCTAATAAGAACAAACATATTGTGGATTTACCAACCACGCCTATGGCGTGTGAGCATAACTAGCGTTTTAAACGGTGGCGCAGCTTGACTGCGACATCCGCTTTGAAAACCATGTTATGGCCAAATTTTTCTTATTCAAAATATTTCTTTTTTTCGAAAATATTTTGTATTTGTTTTTTAGAAGCAACTCTTCCATTGGTATCATTTTTTCAAGCGGCGTAAAGCCGCGTTTAATACAATTTGAAAATCTGGCTTGAACAGATTTTCAAATTGTTTCCTTTCTTCTTCTCTGCGAACTTGTTTACACCCGCTTCTTTGTCCAAGCCCTAAAAATTCAAATATTTTTTATATTGAACTTGGCCCGAATATTTCTATTTTTCAGCAAGATTTATTACCCCAAGCAAACTTTCATCAAGGGGAGAAAAATAACAATCCTCATCAAAATTTTCTGGATTTACTTTTGGAGAATACCAGTCCGTTTTTGAGAATAATTCATTTAAATCTTTCGACCTGAACTTGTAGCCGTACCTTGCATAAATCGTATTCCTTAATATTCGCAAGTCTTCTTTTGAAAAGATTTTTATTTTGCGTATAAAATCTGCAAGACAATAAAAATCAGAATCATTAAACAATTCTTTTTGCAGATACCATTTGTAAAACTCATCTGCAAGAATCCGATAAAAATCAGCTTTTCCGACACGAACTTCCTCGATTATTTTATCTTTTGCCTCGGGTAAACCAGATATAAAAAATACTCCATTGGAAATGTAGTCCGGGAGATACTTTCCATAGTCGGCAGAGCCAAAACCATGATAACAAGCTATTTTTTCATCTTTATAAAAAAGTTTGTAATATAAATGATTGTATTCTGTGTCGAGAATCTGCGCATGACAAAACATAAAATTGTTTATGAAGTAAAACTCTTCTGTATGATTTTCATAGATATAGGTTTCTTTTCTGCATTTGAAAGTTTCTTCTGCAAAAATTGATATAGATACAGTAAATAATATTGATAATACTGCAATTATCTTTTTCAAAATATATTCTCCTAAACAAGCAGCCCATTGGGCTGTCGCCATAACAATGGGTTGTACCGCAGGCAGCTTGACTGCCTGTCGGCTACGAACCTCTTGTTATGTGAGTTATATTATATTACTTTTCCCTAAATTACATTTAGAGCATAAAGTTTGTAAATTTTCTATTACAGTTTCACCGCCTTTTGACCACGGAATGATATGATCAACATGCAGTTCTACATTTGAATTTGTCGCTGGAGATTTTCCACAACAAACACATTTAAAATTGTCCCGTTTTAATACTTGAAATCTCAATCTTTCATTTATATCACGTGGAGTGCGCCGAGTTTTTATTTTTACACTTTTTATTTCAACATTTGTATCTTTTTCTATTTTTACGGATTTTTCTTCTTTTGGTTGAATTGTTTCTTCGGAATTAATATATTTTACGAATTCTTCCAATGCATTTCTCCAACCACCAAATCTTCTAGTAAAAGAATTCAAGGAATATTTTGAATTACCATTTTTTAAATCCGTTGTTGTTGGTTGTCGTCCAAGTAAAATCCATAATCGTTCAATTTCTTTTAATAAATCATATGTGTCTATTTTCTTGATAAAACCAGTTTCTTCTAAGTTTGCTTTTTTAAGTGTGTTTTCCCAAGAGCCAAATCTATCTAAAATTATACTAATTGAATAAAGTCCATATTCTTTATATTCAGATGTTGTTATTGCTTTTTTTGATAAATATTCAGCAACATATTTTACATTATCCAATAAATCGGTATCAGATATTTTTTTATACTCAGTTTTGTTTCTATCTGTTCGCAATCCTGCTTCTTTTAATGTTAGTATCCATGTACCGAAATTTGAAATAAAGGGTGTTGCAGAAAATTTCCCATATTTTTCATAAACTGAACGAGACACATAATCTGTTTTTAATTCATTCGCAACTCTTCTCAAATCAGAAATTAATTCTTCTTTAGGTATGTCACGATGATAAGCATTTAATTCATATTCCATTTATTCCTGCGCCCCAGTGCGGGCGTCCACATAACAATGGGTTGTACCGCAGGCAGCTTGAC
>CAMGTC010000230.1 GCA_946061765.1 uncultured Treponema sp. | reverse complement strand
TTTTTTCTTCAAAAAGGTTATAGAGATAAAAACAAATTGCATAAGGTTCATCCTTGGTATAAGTAATTGACGAGTTACTCATTTTTTTAAGCCTCCTAAGCCGTCTTCTTCTCATGTCTGCTACCGTGTCTCTACCCATAGTATTTCCTCCATTTTATTATTATTTAGATTGACTATCATTTCGTGATATTATTCTTAATTTTCCAAGTTTTGCTTTTACATAAAGAAAACTCTCCAGTCTCTATTCAATGCTTCTGCAAGAGCACATATACTGTGAAAAGAGAGATTTTTTCCCGCTTTAAGACGGTTGATAGTTGCAACAGAAAGATTGGTTCGGATACAGATTTCATCTACAGTAAGGCCAGACTCAGCTATACAACGTTTTACATTTGCAGCTACTACATCCTGAAGCTCGAATTCAATAAACTCAGAATAAGTATTTCTTCTGACTTTAATTTCTGTCTTCATAAAAACCTCCCTTGTTTTTCTTAAAATACGGCTCTATAATATACAATGAGGTTCTCAAAAAATGAGAATATTAGGGGTATTATGAAAAATGTGGAAGAAATTCTTGATGAAGAACTAAATAAACTTAAAATTTCCAAGACTGAACGCGAAATTCTTATTGAAGAATTTGAATGGCGTTGGGAAATGTTTTTAGACGAAGAAGGACCTAAACCATCTGATGAAAAAATAAGAAAGTTTATAAAAGAATTTCTGAAAGAAAATGCAAAAGAAGAAAAACCTAAGAGACAGTCTCAGAATGAGGCTGAAAAGATTGATTGTATTATACGTGCTTTAAAATATGATAAACAGCATCTTTCCATCAAAGAAATGTCAGAACTACTCATCAGAAACGGACTTAAAAAAGGGGCTTCATACCAGAATCTTTATAAATGGCTTCCAGATGAATTGAATGAATATTATGTAGAAAAAGATGCTGACGGTAAATATTTTTATAACAATACCTATGCCGAGCAAAGTAAAATATCTCAGGAAATAGACAAAAAGGAGTTGTCAGAAGCTCAAAAAAAAGAACAGATTTCCATAATTTCTAGTTTTCTTGATTCTATTAAAGATTCTCCAGTTTATGAAAAAGCCAAAGAGTTCCTTACAAAAGAAGAAGAAAAATTACAGTCGTTCAGAAATACAAATACAAATTCAGCAAACTATTCTCGAATCCTTTTTATGGGAGCACCAGAAGCTGATATAAAAAATGAAATCTGGAATAAAATATACAAGGCAATGGGGATGAATGCTGTTCTCCAAATGGATTATACTCCGGAAGTAAAAAATAAAAGTGAAACTTATAAAGTACAGCCATACCAGTTAATATTTGATAACGGAATTTGGGAACTATGGGCTTATTGTCTCAGACAAAAACATGAAGGAATGAAATTGTTCAATCTTTCAAGAATTTCTAGTGTTGCAATTCTAGAACTCGCAGGAAAATTTGTTCTCCCTAAAAATTATACTTTCAAGAATTTTGTTGTTGGTAATTTTGGTTGTTTTAATGATGAAAATCCTCAGATTTACAAGATTAAATTTCCTAAAGACAGTTATGCCTGGCTTTATTCTAAAGACAGAATATGGGGTGCAAAGCAGACTATTGAAGAATGTGATGACGGTTATATCTTAAGTTTTGAAGCAAGTCAGTTTAAGCCAATCTTGCGCTGGATTTTAGGCTGGGGAAAAGATGCAGAACCTTTGGAACCTGCTGACTTAGTAAAATGCTGGAAAGATACTGTTCTTGAAATGGCTGAACAGATTGAGTCAAACTAATATTTACAGGTGCAATATGGAACAGAAACCCGGATGGACCTACAGATTTATTTCTTCTCTGAATATGCAGATTGCAATTAATGATACAACCGGGGTTATGTATACCGAGGATAAAGTCAGATATTCTGTCGAAGAACAGCGTCTTCTTCAGAGTATTGATTATGCACTTCCGTTATCTGTACATCTTGTAAAGAAAGTCTTTGATGGAACTATAGTTTCATTATAATACGATTCCCTGATGATACAGCGGAACGTATTTTGATTCATTGTAATGTTCATATCCCCAGTCGCTGTGCCAGTGCCCGAAGAACCATTTCTTATAGGAGATAGATGAGTCGATTTTGTCATTAAGAACGACATTGGAATCGCGATGGAGCTGTTTCAGGTTTTCTTCATTGCAGAAGAAATCATCTGTCAGGGCAATGCCTGCTGACGGACCTGTATGTGAGAGAACATAATCAAATTCGTTGTTTTCTTTTATCTTTGCGAAACAGAATTTCTTTTTCTCTTCACTCCACTCTTCCTGCTCCCACCAGGATTCATGCGGTTTACGCCAGGCTTTATCGTCACTCATTGCACCGCCAAGAACAAGGAAGCTTTTTTCATCGATGGTGTAGATTTCTCCTCGTTTGAGATAGAACACGTTATCGCTAACTTTCAGTACCGTAGAGCCATACATTTCAACTTCTGGCAGTTTTTCGATAATGTCATAATTATCATGGTTGCCCATAACAGCCAGAATCTTAAAAGGCTTCTGGTTATACCATTTGAGAAGATACCGGTCTGTATGGTCTGTCGGATGGATACCAGATTCATCAACTGTGCAGTCAGAACTCCATGGAAGCCCAAAATCACCGAGAACAATTGCAGCTGTAATTGCATGAAAATCAGAGTTTTGTTCCATACAGCAAAGCTTCATGTTCTTTGATGAGAGATTTGACATGTCTTCGGTATTATGCGTATCGCCGGTTATGTAAACCACTTCAGGTCCTCCTTCAAAAATTATTTTAGTGATGACTTCCAATATCTACAATGACACCAGAAGTATCTGTCTCGTGTTTTCCTATATCAAGAATGTAAGCCAGCTCATCATCATTTGTCTTTTGATTACTCAGGGCCTGTTCTAATAGTTCTGCAAAACTTAAGTGCTCTGGATTTGGGAACTTTGCAAGGTATGCTCGGATTTCTGCCCTGTCGGCTGCGGCTTGTTCAATTTCTCTTATTTTTGCAGCCCGCTCTTCTGGTGTATAACGAGTTACACGCTCTACCCTTCCTGCGTTATATGAGACTCTTTCTATTCTTCTTATTTCCCCCATGACTGTTATCTCCTTTGCTGATATTCAAAAGGTTTCAGATCTTTGAATCTTTCATTGAATATGAAGTCATCATAAGGAAGTTCATACTCATCAAGAATTTTTCCTTTATATAAGTCCGTGAAATTTTTCAGGAGTTCCAGAATCTTATAGAAATTCCAGGGCATTTCCTCACAGAGGCTTAATAAGAAGAAGCCGAATCCATCATTGCCTCTTCCAACTCCGGTTTCATCATATCCACCCATTATCTTATATAGCTTCTTAAATAATCTGATTGTACGTTTTTCGTTTATTGGCTTTGTTAGCAAAGCTTTAATCTGTTTTTGAGTATGGACTGAGAACGAATATACTGTTCGTACAGGCCTTAACGGTTTTCTGTAATGCTGTAAGATTTGAGCACACCTTGGAAGATATTCAACCAATGAATTGCTGAAATCATAGAGAACCATAGTTGATGCATATAAAGGGTAACTATGCAGAGTCTTTTGTATGACAGTCTCAATTACAAAATCTATTTTTATCTTTGAACCAAGTGAGCGAATAATCGATTCAAACTGAAAACATATGTAATCATAGCTATAAGCTTCTGCTGGAGAATAGAGAACATTTTGTGGGCAGGAAAGTTTTTTGCATTTGTATTTTCCTGCAATTTCCAGGGATTCTGCAATACGGGCTGCATTTATTTCTGTCCTGTTTTTAGAGTAAAAATTAACACATACAAAAAGAATTCCCCGGTATTTCAATTTTCTGCACGGAAGAAAAGCGACATGTTCTGAACCAATCCATTTTGCATTATCTGAGGAATAGAGGTTCTTGATTTCTTTATCCAGCCATTTTCCTTCCTTTTCTATAATACTTCTCGAAAGCGGGTTGCTTGGCTTAAAATCTTCAGATAGCGGACATAATAAAATGTCGCCAGAATCTTTCAGTAGATTGCCATAACGAATCTTATAGATAAAACTCTGAACGATAGGAGTCGGCTGAGGGGTTCCTGTAAAACCAAAAGCTTTATCATAAACAACCGTACTTATTGTTTTTATAAAAGGGAATCGCAATATATCTGTCATTTTAAAATCCTCCTATAAACAAAATCCCATGCGTCTTGAGCCATCAGGATTGTCAATTTTTTCGCACTTACACATATCGCGGATATCTGAGATTTCCGGACGTTCGCCTGTAATGACTTCGTTCATTGCTATTTTGCGGACGATATTGTCTATCTGTCCTCCTGAGAAATCGTAGTCGCGTGCGAATTCTGTGGCAGACTCTTTATCGAGCCATGAAAGCTTGTTCATCCAGATTGAAGTCTTTGCTTCTGTTGACGGATTCTCAAACTTAATCTTGAAGAGGAATCGGCGTTCAAAAGCGGAGTCCATATTTGAGGCCAGGTTTGTTGTTGCAATAAAGATGCCTTTGAGGTTTTCAAGCTCTTCAAGGATGATGTTCTGGATTGCGTTTTCGGTCTGGGCGCAGTTTCCTGATGTATCAGATTTTCGCTTAGAAATGAGTGCGTCGGC
>CAMGTC010000229.1 GCA_946061765.1 uncultured Treponema sp. | reverse complement strand
CGTGACTGGGAGCCAAAAAATCGGATTTTTGTTTATAATGCGGAAGCCCTGGAATAAGGGGTTTGGTATGGATTCTAAATTTTATCAGTCGGTAAAAGATGAACTTTTCGAAAATATTCTTCCTTACTGGGAAAAGTATTCCCGCGATAAAAGACCAGGTTTTGAAGGTTTTTTTGGTAGAATTGATAATGATAATAACTTAAATGCAGCAGTTGAACGTTCAATTGTTATGACTTCCCGTTTTTTGTGGACTTACAGTGCAGTTGCAAGACTTACAAAAGAACAAAAATATCTGGAAATGGCAGATTTTGCCTACATGGTTGTGCTTCAAAAGTATTTAGATAAAAAACACGGTGGGGTTTACTGGTCAGTTATGCCAGACGGAAAGCCAAAAGTTAGTAAAAAACAGATATACGGTGAAGCCTTCTGTTGCTATGGTCTTTCTGAATATGCCGCTGCCGTAAAAGAAATTAGAGAAGATTTAGGAGGGGAAAGCCTTCCCCTCGCTACAGCACCAGGTGCTTCCGCGACCCCTTCTAACGGGGAAGACCCCGTAACGCCCCTGGTTCGCTCAGAAGAAGCAATGAATCATGCGCTGGATATTTACAATCTTCTGGAAGAACATGCTCATGATAGCCAGGAAGGCGGTTACATAGAAGCCTGTGCAATAGACTGGAAAGCAACAGACGATATGATTCTTTCTCCAAAAGATATGAATTGTCCAAAATCGATGAATACAAATCTTCACGTTATGGAAGCTTATACAAATCTTTACAGAACTTTGCCAGTTGTTTTTTCAGATTCAAAATCAATAAGAGCCGAAGTTGCAGATTCACTCAAAGATTTAGTAGAAGTTACAGTTGATTATATATTCCAGCCAAATGCTCATCTTGGAATGTTCTTTGATATGCACTGGAAACTTCTGGATGATGAAATTTCTTATGGACATGATATAGAAGCCAGCTGGCTTTTATGGGAAGCAGCCTGCGAACTTGATGACCAGGAGTTAAAAGATAAAATCCACGATACAGTAATTCGTGTAGCTCAGGTATCTTTGGACGAAGGTTTTGATCATAAAAACGGATGTCTGGAAAACTTCTTAAAAGATGGTGGAAAAGTAAGAGACCGTCGTAGAGTTTGGTGGAATCAGGCAGAAGCAATTAACGGCTACTATAATGCTTGGGAAATGACAGGAGATAAAAAATATTCAGATGCCTGTCTGCTTGTATGGCAGTGGATAAAAGAACATCAGGTAGACAAAGAAGGCGGAGACTGGTGGTCAGAACTTGACGAAAACGGAAATCCAATTCTTTCAGAAGCAAAAGGTGGAAACTGGAAAACTAGTTATCACAACGGAAGAACCTGCATGGAAGTTTTAAGAAGAAGTAAAAACTTGTAAAAAAAATTAAATCAAAGAAATTTTTATAAACTCCTGAGAAAATATAGCGTAATATATGCTCAGGAGTTTTTTTTATGAATTTAAAAATATTACCAAAATCTGCACAAATCACATTTAAATATACTACCAAAAACTGCATATTTTACATTAAATAGTGTTGTCAAAAACTGCACCACCATGCTATTCTATATACAAAGGAGGGCTACAGGTGTTTGAAAGAAAAGCCTTTAATCAGCTTTTGGAATGGAAAGAAAAGTATTCTCAAAATTATGCTGCAATGCTTGAAGGGGCTAGACGAGTCGGAAAATCTACGATTGCAGAAGAATTTGCCAAAAACTATTTTAAGACATACATCAAAATTGACTTTGCAAATGTAAAAGAGGAAGTTCTGGAAGTTTTTAAGGATATTGCGAATCTTGATGTCTTTTTTTTAAGGCTTCAGACTGTAACCGGAATAACATTATATAAAAATGAATCTGTAATTATCTTTGATGAAATTCAGCGACAGCCACTTGTCCGACAGGCCATCAAATATCTTGTTGCAGACGGGCGCTATAAGTACATAGAAACTGGTTCTCTCATAAGCATTAAAAAAAATGTTCAGGATATTGTCATACCGTCAGAAGAATATTTTATTCAGGTTAATCCCATGGATTACGAAGAATTTCTGCTCGCAACTGGTAACAATACTTTCAGTCTGCTAAGAGAATTATATAAGACTGGTAAAAGTGTGGGTGAAAAAACAAACAGAAAACTGATGCGCGATTTTAGAATATATATGGCAGTTGGCGGAATGCCTCAGGCTGTAGATGCCTATGTCAGCGGAAAAAACTTTGAAGAAATTGACAAGATAAAGCGTGGAATCTTAAAACTGTATGAAGAGGATTTTTACAAGATAGACAAGTCTGGCAGGCTCTCAAAAATGTATAACTCAATTCCACCCCAGTTGAGTCTAAACAAAAAACGCTTTGTAATTTCAAATGCTACAGGCAAGCGTACAACCTTAAAAGACAAAGAAATCTTTTCAGAACTTTTAGATTCAAAAACCGTGCTTATAAGCTACAACACAACAAATCCTGAAATTTCTCTTTCTGCAACAGCTGACGAAGACTCTTACAAAATGTATTTGTCAGATACAGGGCTTTTTACCACCCTTCTTTTTAATTCTGCTGATAAGCTTAATACAAAAATTTATGCAAAGCTTTTAAGCGATAAATTAGATGCAAACCTTGGCTACCTGTATGAAAATGTTGCTGCACAAATGATAATTGCAAGCGGAAACAAACTTTTTTATCATACCTGGAAGAAAGCCGATATGGCACACGATTATGAAATTGATTTTTTGCTTGCATCAAAGGCCAAACTTGTTCCTATTGAAGTAAAATCTTCTGCCGTAAACACTCATAAATCAATAACAGAGTTTTGTTCAAAATTTTCAAGAAAAATCTATCGGCAATATTTGTTCTCCCAAAAAGATGTGGACTCTAAAGAGCAGCTTTTGTATAAACCAATTTATATGCTTCCATTTGTTTTGGAAGAATTATAATCTAATCCTGTAGATTTTTTGGCGGGAAGCTTTCTTCTCATATCAATAATCATAATTTGAAAAATCAATGTACTTGTATAAGATAAAGCCCTCCGTACCGTCTAAAATCATGACTGAATCAAAATGGTGGTATTTCCCGTCATAATCGTTCCAGAACATTATTGCATTATATTTTTTTAGTATTTCATTAGTGATTCCAAAATCCTCTACAAGCTCTTCATCTTCATGCACAAGATCTACTCCAAAATAATCTAAATTTACATTATCCACTTCATATTTTTTTTGATTATAGATAAAGTACTGAGGAGGATTTTTACTTATTTCTGAAATTACCTTTGAAGAAAGCTTATAACAGTCAAATTCATAGTCATCATCTTCATAAGCATTATAATGATTAAAAGTATAAGGATCATAAATATCAAAAGAGAAAGTGTCATTTGAAACCCACGGAGACTTTGTATTTATTGCTATATAAGCACAAGGTCCGAATACAATAATAATAATCAAAGCTAACCGGAATAGTTTATCTACTAATTTGTCATTTTTCTTTTTGCTATTTTCTGAGCTTTCAGTAACATTCGCAATAGCAATATTTTTTATTTCTTCCTTAGGTTCTTTTATATCCTGCTTGTCTACAGATACTATATCATTGATTGTTTCATCAGTATTTGAAACTCTATCAACATCAGCCGCATTTTCGTCAGTGTTTTCAAACTTCACTTGAGTTTCTTCATCACTACTGCTTTCATTACTAAAAGGCTTTTCATCCGTAATATCATTATTTACTTTCTCTTCATGAACTTTATACCCGCAATTTGAACAGAAAACAGCATCATCATCTAATTTTACTCCACAAGTTACACAATACTTTGCAGTAAAAACATCAGAAAGTTTTTTACCGCAATTCGTACAGAATATTGCATCTTCATCTAATTTACTTCCGCAATTTTTGCAAAACATTGTTTTCTCCTCGTCTAATATTACTTAAAAATATTCTTAACGCCTCTGGCAGCTGTTTTTACTATAGAACTCTTATACTCTTTCTTAAAACCACATTTTTTACAAATATAAGTTACAGTTTTATTTCCAAAAGCAGCCCCTCCAATTACTCCGAGAGGACCTAGAAGAAGACCTCCAACGAGAGCCTTACCCAAAGTATTTCCTGCTCCTGATGTTTCATTTTCCATTCCCCATATATTTCCACAATTAGGGCAACGGTTTGGAATGCTCTCTTTTTCTGAAATCTCTTGGGTAGCAGAAAAAGTTGAAGCCGAAGTTTTTAATTTTTGAATACCATTGATTATCTTCTTTTTTGCGCCGATGCTTTCAATTCCAATTTTTTCTAAATCAGATTCTGTCAAAGTCATCAGAACATCAAGAGTATTCAAGTCCTGTGTTTTCAGTAACTCTTCGTAGGATTCAAGACCGTTTTGTACAATCCATTCATGAAAATTGAATACTTCTGCATTTTCACCGTCAATTACAACCGATTCTGACTCTGATTTAGTTTGCTGGCTAGCAGATTGAGGATTTCCACATAATGGACAGAATTTCGCAGCATCACTAATTTCTTTACCACAATTACTACAATACATTTTGCACTCCAATTAAAAATCCCAGTTTACAATAGGTAAGTCATCCTTATCCTTAAAAGAACCGCATAAAATCATTATGAAGTCCACC
>CAMGTC010000228.1 GCA_946061765.1 uncultured Treponema sp. | reverse complement strand
AACGGATTTGTATGGATAAGTTTTCCCTTTATATTCAAAATATTCCATAACTACACTTCCTTATGCTACAAGTGTAATTGCATTGTCATCATAATTTTCAGAAATACATTTACACTCAAAATAATTTTCTGCCGATTTTTTTAATTCTGACATAAATTCAGAAAATGATATCTTTTTTTTGTCCATACAAATACCTCCATACGAGTATAAACATGACAAAATATAATTTTTCTTAGAATATCAAATATTTGAATAAATTTCTACTAACAACCGGCTCAGTGGACCGAGGGCATAACTCCGCTTACAATGTAGGATTCCGTCTTGTCTGCAACGACGACGATAGTGTGAAAGGAACTGTCACAACCCGCGAAGTGGCAAAGACCGGCGCAAACAAAGCAACCGGCAAAGGCAAAGCCCTCATCATCTTCTATTCATGGGGCGGAAACACTCGCGGAGTTGCCCGTGAAATTGCCCACCAGACAGGCTTTGACTGCATCGAACTTGAGCTTGTAAAGCCGTATTCCACGGATTACAACACGGTTTTGGATCAGGCACAGAACGACCAGCACAAGCAGGCTCGCCCTGCGCTCAAAACAAAAATCGACTCAAAAAAATGGGCAGAATATGACACAATAATTTTAGGTTATCCAAACTGGTGGGCAAGCATTCCAATGCCCATTGCAACCCTTTTGGAAAGTTATGATTTTTCAGGAAAAACAATTATGCCATTCTGTTCACACGGAGGCGGAAGATTCGGCCAGAGCCTTACAGCAATTTTAAAACTTGCACCAAAAGCAATACTAACAGAAGGTCTTTCAATCCATTATTCAGGCGGTTCTTCTCTTTCAAAAGATGTGGATAAATTGCTTAAAAGTGCAAAATAAAAATAGACAATCAGGAGAAAACTAATGACAAAACCCCAGCGCTTAAGAATGTCCATGGACATTACAATGACAATTCTTTCTGTAATCCTCATGGGCGGAAACTTTCTCTTTCCAGCGGAGATTGTTCACGAAATCTTGGGTCTTGGGTTTGCCAGAATCGCCCATCTGCTTGCCAGCCACTGGTATTATGTTTTTTATGTCGCTGCATATCGGCCTTCACATGGGACGATTTTTTCAGAATGTTGCAGCAAAAAACCTTCCGCGTATTATTCTTGTCCTGACCTGCCTTTACGGTCTTTACTCCTTCATCGACCGAGGAGTCTGGAAGTATCTTATTCTTCGCCAGCAGTTTTTCTTCTTTGACCTGGAACGGGGCTACATTCTTTTTACAATGGATTACATTTCAATAATCATTTTGTTTGCAACCATCTCACACTTTATAGCAAAACTATTGAAAAAATGATTTAATTAAATTATGGCAGATACTCAAAACTTTCAGATAAAAGATTATTTTCAGCTGACGGCCAGCGAGCAAAAATTCTGGCTGCCCAGAATCGGTGAATCTGACTGGAGGGCTGGTAAATATCTTTTTCAGCTTCTTTCTGATGGCCAGTTTAAAAAACACTGTGGTGAAAAATCAACATTATTTTTGCTGACTCAGGGTGACAAGCTGATTTCCTTTTGTTCTTTTACAGAGCGTGATGAGATTCCAGAAACAGAACTTACTCCCTGGATTGGCTTTGTTTATACCTTCCCTGCCTTCCGGGGAAAACGCCGCATTGGCAAATTGATAGAGCATATTTATGGTCTTGCAAAAGCGCAGGACTTTAAGCAGCTTTATATTTCCACAGACCAGAAAGGTCTTTATGAAAACTTTGGATTTTCCTTTTTGCAAATCATGACAGAGCGCTGGGGTGGAGAAACTCTGGTTTATCAGATGAAAATAGAAAACAAGGATTACAGCGATATCATAGGAAAAAATGTAAAAGGCACAATTGACCGGCCTCTTGGCTCAGCTCATCCACGACACAAAGAAATGATTTACCCGATAAACTACGGCTATGTGGACGGCGTTTTTGCAGGAGATGGAGCCGAACAGGATGTTTATGTTTTTGGCACAGACAAGACACTGCAAACTTTTGAAGGAAAAATCATCGGAGTTTATCATCGCTTAAACGATGTTGAAGATAAATGGATTGTTGCTCTGGATGAAAGACCTTACACAGATCAGGAAATTCTAAAAGCAATCAGTTTTCAGGAACAGTATTTTATGGGCGAGTTATATAGATAATTGGAGGACCAAATGGCAATCACAATAAATCTTCGTTACACAGGAAAAAAGGGTGCAGCACAGACTTTTGCCCGCGAAATGATTTCCAGCGGGACTGTTGAAAAAATCCGCTCAGAAAAAGGAAATCTTCGCTATGAATATTATCTGCCTTTTGGCGAAACTGCCGACAGCGATGACTCAAACGAAACCATCCTCTTAATCGACTCCTGGGAAAATCAACAAGCGATTGATCAGCATCACGCCACACCAATGATGAAAACAATTGCTGAGCTTCGCGAAAAGTACGACCTGCACATGACAATTGAACGTTTTGTTTCAGACGATAACATTCCTGAACAGGATAAGGGTTTTATAAGAAACTAATAACTTAATGCATAATTCCGGAATTGAGTTTGGCGACCTTCCAATTTGATTGTCATCAACGTTTTGGAATTTTCAATGGCTTTTTTCTACCCCAAATTGCGAACTATATTGTACACTATCAACTTTTGACTTACCAAATAAGACATTTCTTATAAAGTGCTGATTCATATAAGACTTTTGTTATGGTTTTCTAATATAAAAATCATTTTTGCAGAGAAATACTGGTTTTCAGGAGATTAAGAGACGGAGATGGGAAAGTATAAAAGTTTTTTTTCTATTTAAAAATCATATTTAAAATTAGAAAAAGAAGCACTTCCTCCGGCCACTTTGCTCGAATAATTAAATAGAGCAAATCTTACACCCACAAACTGGTCCAGAGTATATCTTAACTTGCAGGAAAGATTTCCAAGTCTTACAAATTGCCCCTGCTTTTGGTCAAAATACATAAGTTGAACATTTTCTTTGTTGTGACTCAGATTAAACTTTAATCCCAGAGTTATTTTTGCTTCTGGAATTTCAATTTCTTCAAGAAAATTCGGCTCATATGATGGTTCAGTATTATTTCCAGTAATTTTGTGATCTGCGCTTGTAAGAAAATATTTTCCTTCTCTTTTTGTAATGGCAATAAAGGCATACTCCCCTTCTAAAGCACAAAGACCCGCATAATCACCTTCATTAATATTACTGGCATCCAAATCAACACTTCCAAAACACTGTTCGTTAAATGTACGTTGAGTAAGAGTGTTTGTAGCCTGTACTACATTAGAAACAATTCTGTCGGTTTTAATTGTAAGAACTTCATCCTTTACATAAGCTAATGCAGGATTATGAATATGATTCCACTGCCACATAGGATTTAGTTTTCCATCTGAATCACAAAAAGCAGAAGAATATAAAGCTTTGTACTTGTAACCAGGTCTGTTATCCAAAACCCGGACTTGCTCACTCGCTTTTCCTTCAAAACCAAATACAGGTCTGTCCCCATCAAAAGTAACTGGAACTAGAACTGGAATTCGCCCTAAAGCACCATGGTCCTGAAATAATATTCCGTACCAGCTCCCATCATTTGACTGAACAATTCCACCTTGTGCTACACCACTATTCCAGCCACCCAAATCTGAATGAAAAACTTCGACCTTCTTGTATGGCCCGTCAACTTTATCTGCCATAAAACAAGTTTGGGTGCGCATTTTACCCTTTGGCATATCAATTAAAAAAACATAATATTTTCCGTTAATTTTATAAAAATGACTTCCCTCATACCCAAGCCACACTTTTTCGCGTTCGTCTTCTACAATAATTTTATCTATTCCACCAGGCAAAGGCCCAGTTAAATCCTCTTTCATTTGGGTAAGATGCAGTGCGCAATTTCCATAAGTCACAAAAACCCGTCCATCATCATCAAAAAGAATAGACATATCATGATAAAATCCACTTATAATAGATTTTTTCCAAGGCCCCTGAATATCTTTAGAAGTATATAAATAGGTTTTTCCAGTATCATTTGCAACAAAAGAAACATAAAAAATTCCCTTATGATAACGAAGACTTGCGGCCCACATTCCCTTTCCATAAATACCACGTCCATCCAAAAGCTGCTGACCAGGAGTTTTTTCAAGTTCATCATAAACATAAGTACAAAATTCCCAATCCAAAAGATTATAAGAACGAAGAATCACACAGCCGGGCATAAAATGCATTGTTGTAGAAACCATGTAATAAGTATCATCAACACGAATTACATCAGGATCTGGATAATCACTAACAATAATATTTGCACTGGCAGTTTTATAAACCCCTTTGCCATCTAATGATTTTTCATCCTTGGCCATCATAAAAAATCCTCCAAAAATACTTATAGGACAAATGTCGAGTTTTAAATTTTTTTTTCTTTGGGTGGCTTTTTGCTTCGCAAAAAACAGGCTTTTCAGGGTTCCGCTATCGCTTCATTCCTTCGCTACGCTTCGGAACTGGCTACGCCAGCCCTTACAATCCTTGCCACTGTTTAAAATTAAAAAACTCGAGACTTAAAATAGATGGCGAAATTTTAGCCATTTATTTTAAACGTTGGTATAAACAAAATGACAAGCTGAAAACTTACGAGAAGGAAGAACTAAACTT
>CAMGTC010000227.1 GCA_946061765.1 uncultured Treponema sp. | reverse complement strand
GTCTACTGTCATAAACTTCCATTTCCAGAGTTGAAAGTCCTGCCCTTCGTAATGCTTTAATTTCATCATCTTCCACCCGCTCCTGGTTTGTTTCCCAGGCAAAATCAAGATATTGAATTAAAGCAGGAACGTAATCAGGATAATAATTTACTACATAAAATAATAAATCAGCACACGAATCCATTAAACCCTGATTTTTAGCCCAAATAGCGGAGTTTGTATAAATTATAGGAATTAGATTTTCATCGCTTTTACGAATATTCAACAAATCTTTGTTCAAAATAATTTGCTGTCGTGCCTTTTCTGACATTTCCATCTGAGAAAGTGCCATGTAAGTATCTGATTCTAAGGCCGCAAGCTTTATTAGAGAAGTTTTAAATATGTTCTTATTACTGTAATCTTGTAAAAAAGATTTTGAAGACTCTATAGCATCAAGACATTCAAAAGTATTGCCAGAATCGTATAAAACAAGGGCCCAAAAATATGCATCATCAGCATCAGAAAAAACTTTAGGAACTAAATTACCGGCAAGACCTAATTGCCCCTGGGTTAAAGCATAAATTGCACAGTTTCTAAGCCAAACTGGATTTTTGCTCCCCTGGTAGGCATCCAAATATATATCATAAAATTCTGACTTATTAAAAAAGTCATACAAATCTTCTGATTTTTCAAGATTACTATAAGCTTTTCTTAAAATTGCTTCTGAGTAAATTGAACCGTAAGGGCCCGATTTTAATCTTTTTGCATAAATAAGAGCCTGTTCAATATTTTCTTTTTTTAGATAATGTTTTGCTAAAACAGCATTTAACTCCTGATTTTCAGGATTCTTCTTTATTGATTTTACTAAAAGTTTTTCGCTTAAATAATCTTCGCCCAATAATTTATAGCGGCGATATATTCCAAGATAAGCCCATGAATCAAAGGCCTTTTTCTGAATGGATTTTAATTCTTTTTTTGCTTCTTTAAATTGTTTTTGTTTAATTAAAACATCTACAAGATCAAATTGACTTGTTAAAGACTTTTGTTCTGCCTTCATCCCGCAAGACGAAAAACAGAACAAAAGTATAGAAATAATAATAGAAATGTTTAAAAAACTATGAAATTTATTTAACGACTTCATCTTTTCCTATTTTATCAAGGACCGCATTAATAAATTTATAGGAATCATCAGCACCATATTCTTTAGCAATATTTACTGCTTCATCAATTATAATTCCAATATTTGCATCTGGCTGGAATTTTATCTGGTAAAGACTGGTTCTTAAGATTGCTAATGTTACTTTATTTAAACGCTCTTTACTCCAGTTTTCAGATAAATGACTTTCGATTAAAGAATCGATTTCGTCTATATGCTCAATTGTACCTGAAATGATTAAAGACGCAAATGTTCTTTCTTCTTTTTGAGATGCAACTGGTTCTTCTTCTGCATCATCATTTTTTTTCAACCAGCTAAAAGTTAATAACTCATCTAAAGATGGTTTTGTTACATCCCATGAATACAAGGCCTGGAAGGCTAAGATTCTACCTTTTCGTCTAGACACTCTTATTCTCCCCAATTAAGCAACTGATCTAATTCACTTCCAGTTTTCTTACGTTTAACATTTTCTGGTGTATTAATTTCTGCTGCCATTTCCTGTGCAACAGTCTGAATAAATTGTAACTGTTTTTGCTGACCTAAATTAGCACGAATATAATCGTAAACTGTTACTGTTGTTTCTGGCTGTACAAGATCACTGATTGAAAGAATCTTTGCTTCGTATTTTTTAAGAATTACAATAAATTTATAATCTGTTGGTGTTTCAATAAGGTCAGAAACAAAACCTTCGTTTTCTTTAAACATTGTAAGTAACATTACATCAGAAATTCCAAGACTTGTTGAAGCCATTGCATTCTTGGGTAGAAGAATTTCGCCAGCCTGGAAACCTGAATCTGCAAGTTTTGACTGTGCAATCAACTGTTCCTTAGTAATTTTCTTATCATTATATTTATTTCTGAACTCATTTAATTTATTTTTTGCTCCGTCAGGATCATTATTTTTTGGAACAATTACTACAAAAGTTTTTGCCATATCTGACTGTACAAATGATGCTTTATTTGCATCATAGAACATTCTGATTTCTTCATCTGAAGGAGTAACTCTTTGTATTTCGCTCTGTTTCTGAGAAACTACATACTGCTGAATAATAAGCTGAGATTTTAAATATACTTTATACTCTTCAACATTCATACCCAGCTGCTGAGTTAAAAGCTGATCTAAAGTTACATTCTGAGTTTTCTGAACATAATCTCTAAGTTCTTTTTCTGTATAATTTCCACCAATCTGCTGATTTAAAGACTGAATAAAATACTGATCAATTGTACTATCAGGAATTGAAATACCAGCATTCGCAGCAGCCTGAAGCATCAATTTTTCATCTATTAATGAATCTAAAACTTTCTTCTTGTCATCGATTGAAAGACTTTTACCAATTTGTTTTTCATAACATCTTACTCTTGTTTTAAGCTGTTTTACTGTAATAGTTTCATTTTTTTTATTATTAAGATTTACAACAACTAAAGGCTGTAAATCGGCCTGAGCAAAAAGTGCTCCTGCAGCTACGAATAAAATAACAAATGCAAGTGTAAATTTTTTCATATATATTCCTTATTTTCTATATATTTTTTCTTTAACAACAAATAAAAATAACAATAGTTACTCTTTTTTTATTTATCAAGTGGTAAACCGCCAGAAATTACAGCCTTAATACGACGTACCCCAGCTGATGAAGACTGCTCTTTTACAATCTTAAAGTCACCAATCTGTGCTGTATGCTGAACATGAGGTCCACCACAAACTTCCTTAGAGAACCAGTCCTTCTTTGCATCGCGACCAATTGTGTAAACCTTAACCTGTTCACCATATTTATTTACGAAAAGAGCACGTGCACCTTCTGCCTTAGCCTGATCAAGAGTCATAACTTCCATTGTAACAGGAAGATCTTCCTTAATCTTTTCGTTAACGATGTCCTGAACCTTCTGAATTTCTTCAGGAGTCATTGCACGTTCAAAAGTAAAGTCAAAACGCATACGTTCAGCATTGATATTCGAACCTTTCTGTGCAACCTGTTCACCAAGAACATCAACAAGAGCCTGCTGTAAAAGGTGAGTAGCTGTATGATATTTTGTAGCAACATCTGACTGTTCAGCGATACCACCCTTTGCTTTACCAGCTTCTGCAGTTTTAGAAGCTTCCTGATGTTTACGTTCAGCCTCTTTAAATCCTTCTACATCAACAGTAAAGCCGTTTTCTTTACCAAGTTCCTGTGTAAGTTCAAGAGGATATCCGTAAGTTTCATAAAGATTATAAGCAACTTTTCCTGAAATAATTTTCTTAGGATTTTTATTAAGATTTGGAAGCATCTTCTGGAATTCAGCTTCACCCTTCTTTAGAGTTGTACGGAATTTTGCTTCTTCTTTTGTAAGCTCTGAATAGATTTTGTCTTTGTTCTGTTCAAGTTCTGGATAAGCATTCTTGAAGTTTTCAACAACAACTGCAGCAATTTCTGCCATAAAGTCCTTGTCGATTCCAAGTTTCATTCCGTGACGAACTGCACGACGAATAAGACGGCGGAGAACATATCCGGCACCTACACGGTCAGGAGTTACACCTTTCTGATCTCCAAGAATAAATGTGGCAGAACGAGTATGATCAGCTATAATACGAACTGACTGATCTTTTGCATCTTCCTCACCATATTTATAGTCTGAAAGTTCTTCGATTTTATGAATAATTGGCTGGAAAACTTCTGTAAGATAAACCGAAGTTTTTCCCTGAAGAATACAGTTTGTTCTTTCAAGACCCATACCAGTATCAACATTTTTCTTTGGAAGTGGTTCAAGAGTTTTTTCGTCTACACGGTTAAACTGCATAAATACGTTATTCCAGATTTCCATCCAGTTTGCAGAATCAGTTCCCTTATTAGAACCTTTTGGTGGAAGACCTTCTCCAACCCAGTAGAAAATTTCTGTATCTGGACCACAAGGACCAGTAGTACCAGCTGCCCACCAGTTATCAGAAGCAGGAAGATAAGCAATTTTATCTTCTGGCATACCATTTGCAATCCATGCAGCAGCAGCTTCTTCATCACGAGGAGCGTTCTCATCACCGGCAAAAACAGTAACAGAGATTTTTTTAGGATCAAGACCAAGCCATTTTGGAGAAGTTAAAAACTCATATGAAAATGCAATAGATTCTTTCTTAAAATAATCACCCAAAGACCAGTTTCCAAGCATCTCAAAACAAGTAAGATGAGATGGGTCACCTACTTCATCAATATCACCGGTACGGATACATTTCTGATAATCTGTAAGACGAGTTCCTGCAGGATGAGGTTCACCAAGAAGATAAGGAACAAGCGGATGCATTCCGGCTGTTGTAAACAAAACTGAAGGGTCATTTTCAGGAATTAAAGACTGACCTGAAATTTCAACATGATTTTTTGATTTAAAAAACTCAATATATTTTGAGCGAAGTTCATTAGCGTTCATAATCTTTTATTATATAGAAAATAAGCGTTTATGTCATTAGAGAAAAATACTTCGCCAGGGCTTCCGCATTATAAACGCTTTTCCGTAATGTTGGCGCGAAGGAGCGGTGCGTGGTTCAAAAAGGCTCTTTTTGTGGCTGCTGCGAAGC
>CAMGTC010000226.1 GCA_946061765.1 uncultured Treponema sp. | reverse complement strand
TTTATGATAGGAATAATTGCAAAAGGATTATTAATTCCTTTTTTAGGAACATCACTTGGCTCCGCATGTGTTTTTTTTATGAAAAAAGAATTAAATGCCGGTATCCAAAAAGCACTTTCAGGTTTTGCCGCCGGAGTTATGATAGCAGCATCCGTTTGGAGCCTTCTAATTCCGTCTATGGAACAGGCCGCAGAAAATGGCATGGGAAAACTAGCATTCATTCCAGTGGTAGTAGGTTTTTGTCTGGGAATGTTGTTTCTTTTGTTTTTAGACATTATTACGCCGCATATTCATCTAAACGAAACCGTAGAAGGTCCAAAAAGTAATCTTCAAAAAACAACAATGATGGTTCTCGCCGTCGTTTTACATAATATTCCAGAAGGAATGGCAGTAGGCGTTTTATATGCCAGTTGGTATGCAGGTTCCGCACAAATAACTCAGGCAGGGGCTTTGGCACTAGCAATAGGCATCGCCATTCAAAATTTCCCAGAAGGAGCAATTATTTCTATGCCGCTTCACAGTAACGGTCTTTCAAAAGTTAAAGCTTTCTGGAAAGGAGTATTGAGCGGTATTGTTGAACCGATTGCAGGACTTTTTACAATTCTTCTGTCTGGTCTGATTATTCCAATTTTGCCATATCTTTTAAGTTTTGCAGCCGGTGCCATGATTTATGTAGTAGTAGAAGAACTAGTTCCAGAAATGGCAGAAGGAGAAAATCATTCAAATCTTGGAACAATAATGTTTATGATTGGTTTTTCACTTATGATGGTGCTTGATGTTGCCTTAGGATAATAAAAAGTATCGTGTACCAAAAATCCTAGAATTTGGGCACGTTTCTTTTATATGTACCAAAATTATAAAAATTGGTACATATTTCTTGTGCAAGGAATTGAAGAAACCGCTGCCGATACAATCCAAAAAGTAAAAGCAATAAAAAAACTTCTGGAAGGTACAGTGGAAAAAGTAAAAACCAATGCTCCAAAAATTTATTCAAAAGAGCTTGTCGAAACACTTTTTGAAAATCCATATTGCAAAGTTGAATTCATTGTAAAGTCTCTCGGAGTAGAGCGCAAAGCCGCTTCAAGATATTTGCATCAGCTGGAAGATATTGGAATTCTAAAATGCATAAAAGTTGGTAAAGACAATCTGTTTATAAATATCGGTTTGATGGGATTGTTGAAGGAATAGATTTGCATAGGCCACAATTGTTTTTGCCCATTTTAACGGCTCATTTGAATTCAATATTGCCTTGAATTCATACTTAGTGTCTTCTGTCAGGATATCTGAATATATTTCGTTAATTTTCATAGTCAGGCCTCTTTATTTGCATTATAGCAAACATTGCCCAACATTGTCGAAGCATTACCATAACATTGCCAGAAATTTTAATATAAGTTGGATGTAGAATACACAGGTCAAAAACTGAACTACAATTTTTAGAAGCTGCAGTAATCTCAATTGTGTATCAAAAAAATCTAGACTTGCTATTCATTTAATATTTTACTCGAAACAAATCGAGTCGGTTATAATCGAGTAAATTTCAAGGTGTGATATGTCAAACGAAAATCTATTTTTAGGCAGAAAAAATCAAATAAAATCAATTACACTTTTATTGATAATGACAACATTAGGAAGATGATAAATATATTTCAGTGCAAACTATCTTCTTTTAAGAATAAACTTTGCACTGGGAGCGTATATGATAAAAAGAGATTACTATCTTAACCGGCTTATTTCAAAAAAAGAGAACGGCTTGATTAAAATCATAACCGGCATACGCCGATGCGGAAAATCATATCTTCTTTTTGAACTGTACAAAAACTATCTTAATTCCATTGGAATTGATGACGCACATATAATTCAGATTCAGCTTGATAAAAAAACTTTTGAAGATTACAGAAATCCGAACAGTCTCTATGAGTTTATTCTCGGAAAAATTAACGAAACGGAAAAGTTTTATATCTTTATTGATGAAATTCAGCTCTGTTACAAAATAAAAAAAGATAATGTTGAAAAATCTAAAGTAGCAGAAGAAGACAGAGATCTTTTGTACACTACCTTTTACGACATCTTGAATGATTTGATGACCCGTAAAAATCTTGATATATACGTTACCGGTAGCAATTCACGGCTTTTGTCAAAGGATGTTGCAACTAACTTCCGTGATAGAGGCGTTGAAATTCAGCTTTATCCGTTGTCGTTCAGCGAATATTATGAATATGCAGGCGGTGAAAAATCAGATGCTTGGGAAGAATATATGACTTATAGTGGAATGCCTCTTTGTGTCCTTGAAAAAGACGAAAGGGAAAAAGAAAAGTATCTGAAAGACCTTTTTACGAAAATCTACATTGCCGATATAAAGGAACGTTACAAATTAAAAGACGAAGAGCCTTTGAGTGCACTGATTGATGTAATTTTGTCTTCCGTTGGTTCCCTGACAAATCCGCATAAACTTAGCAATACGCTGGAATCTGTGCTTCATGCAAAGCTTTCGGATCATACAGTAAAAAAATATATGGATTATCTTGAGGATGCGTTTATCATTAAAAAAGCAGACCGCTATGATGTTAAAGGCAAAAAATATCTGGATTTTCCTTCAAAATATTATGTAGGCGATATTGGACTTAGGAATGCGCGGCTGAATTTCCGGCAGCAGGAAAGAACTCACATTATGGAAAATATTATTTTCAATGAACTTGTCAGCCGGGGATATTCTGTTGATGTTGGAGTAGTACAGGTGTCATCTACAGAAAACAGAGTTCAGAAAAAATCAAATCTGGAAATTGATTTTATAGTAAACCAGGGATTCAATAAGATTTACATCCAGTCGGCTTTCAGCATTGATGATAATGGAAAAAAGATACAGAAAATCCGTCCGCTACTGAACAGCGGGGATTTTTTCAAAAAGATAGTGATTGTAAACGGCAGCCAGAAAAAAAACGGCAGATGAAAACGGAATAATCTATATAGGAGTAATTCCCTTCCTGATTGAAAAAGACAGCCTAGAAAAATAACATAAAAATTAATACCATAAGAAATTCCGGTTCTTGTGGTGTTCATTCACAACAATTATACGGCGGAAGGTATTGCACAAGTTGTTGCGAATGGTGGAGTGGAGGATAGTTTTTTTGTTAAGAAGCGGGCGTTGTGGGCGGCATTTGAGCCCGCAGAGTGGGTAGCGACCAACGTAGTGGGCGCGTAGGGAGAGACTTCTCCCTACTAAAATTTATGATTTAATAAAAAACTTAAATTTTCCGTTTATCTTCTATATATATCTAAAACAATACGCTATACTTGAACAATGATTTCAATTTCAGATTTTCAAAATTCCTTTACAAAAAGTGAACCAGCCGGTACTAACGCTGATAATCAGGAAAAGTTTTTTGGTTCTATAGATTTTGATAAGCAAAAACGGGCTTTTTTTTCTTTTACAACTGTAACTAAAGATTCAAGAATTGCTGCAGCTTGTTTTTCTGGCATAAATCGGGAAGTTGTGGAACTTTACCTTAAGCTTACAAAAAAAAATGCGATGAGTTTTTCGTGGCTTGATGAAGAGCTCGGCAAGCTTTATCTTGATGAAAATCCTTATTTTACAGATTTGCTTTTTAAGTCTGATTTTGAATTTGTTTCAGGCGGGAAAACTCCCCTTTCATTTGCAAAAAATGATGAAAAACTGAACGTTACGCTTAAAATTGAAAAAGATGACATTGCAGAAAATAAAGACGAAACCGAAACGAATTCTGAAAATACCGATTCGAAGAATTTTTTTGAACTTTCGGTGCTTGTTGACGGCGAAAAAAAGAAATTTAAACCGCTTACACAAGATTTTGTCATTATCGACAAGACGATTTTCCACTGCCAGAATCTTGGTTCCCAATACCGGCAGATTTTAAAATTCAACGGAACGCTTACAGAAGAAAATCTTTCGTCGGTCTTAACGCTTTTTGTTTCAAACTTTCCGCAAATCGAAATTTTTTCTGATACGCTTTCGCTCAATTACGCTGAACAAAAAAAAGCCGAACCTACGATTCAGTTTCATTCTGTGGACGAAGAAGGTACGCTGAACCTGCGTTTTTTCTGGAGCCTTGAAAATTTTTCGCCGGATTTTGTTTCTCAGTTTTATCCTGAAAAAGCCGCCGTTTATTCTAAGGAACTTAAATCTGTTTCCATTTTTCCAGTTGTTTACGACAATTTTTATTTTCTTGTAAATTATCAAAATATGCTTTCGCAGGTGGCAAAAAAATATCAGCTGGAAAACACTTCTGTCTTTTCTGAAAATTCGGTTTTTATCGGTAAGGAATTGGCTGCCGCATTTTTGACGGAAAAACTTTCTTATCTTTCGCAGAATTTCAGACTTTTTGGAACTGATGCCCTCAAAAAGTTCAAGCTGAAAGTTGTTTCGCCAAAAGTCAATTTTAATTTAAAATCTGGAATCAACTTTTTTGAAAGTTTGTGTGATGTAGAAATCGGTGAGCAGAAATTTTCTTTTGAAGATGCTATTTCGCTTTACGAAAAAAATAATTTTATTCCGCTAAATGACGGTTCCAAAGCGATTATCGACAAAGGATTTTTCCAGAACCTTAAAAAAATTCTTGGAAAAAAAGACAAAGCTGGAAACTACAAAATTTCGTTTTTCGATTTGCCTTTTATTCAGCAGATTCTTGATGCAAAAGTTTCTGGCGAAGGCTTTG
>CAMGTC010000225.1 GCA_946061765.1 uncultured Treponema sp. | reverse complement strand
ATTGAACTGCCGCTTCGCAGCAGCCACAAAAAGAGCCTTTTTGAACCACGCCTCGTTCCTTCGCACCAACATTACGGAAAAGCATTTATATGCGAAAGCCCTGAACTAAAAATATTCTCGACTTGAAAAAATATGGATTTTCATTTATAAATTAATATCAAATACTCAGGGAAGGTTCATGCGTGTAAAAGTTTTTCCCTAAGTTATAGTTTTAGGAAATTAATTACTAAGGAGCAAAATATGGGAGCACGTGGAGAATTATTTACAATTCCAGTACAGTTAGACAATCGTTCATACTTTTTTAATGTTAAAGAAAACAGAACCGGAGATGTTTTTTTACAGATTGTTGAAAGTAAAAACAGAGACGGTGGAGAAGCAGATAGACATCAGATTGCAATTTTTGCAGATGATATGCAGAAATTTTTGCAGGGTATGGAAAAATCTCTTGATTTTATAGAAAAAGATAGAAAACAGAGACAAAAACTCCAGAAAGAAAAGAAAGCATTAAAAGATGCCAAATACGGTAAATCATCAAGCGGAAAAATGATTTACAAAGTAAAATCAGAAAAAAAATCAGCTAAAAATGAAGACGGTGTAAAAAGAACTGGAAAAATCCACGTTGTTTCTAAGAAGCCTGTAGAAGAAAATTAATATTTAAAAGAAAGTCTTTGAATTGGAGATGGCCCAATTTTACGGCAAATTTCTTTATGCTCCCGTGTTGGATAACCTTTGTGTTTTGCGTATCCATACTCGGGATATTTTTTATCCATTTCAATCATAATTGAATCCCGGCATTCTTTTGCCAGAATACTTGCTGCCATAACCTGTGGATACTTACCATCAGCTTTAGGCTCTGCCTTGCACTCAAAATCTACAGCAGGACATTGATTACCATCTGTAATTCCCTTAAGTATTACCTTTTCAAAATCAATATTATTATGCAAACACCAGTTTTTAAGATTTTTATTTAGATTTTCATAAGCAATCTTCATGGCTAGTAAAGAAGCCTGTAAAATGTTTATTTTATCTATTGTCTGATTATCAACAAGCCCGATTCCCCAGCAGGCTTTTTCTTTTATTACAATTTCTGCAAGAGCTCTTTTTTTGTGAGAAAGTTTTTTTGAATCATTTAATAATTCAAGGGGAAATTCATCTGGTAAAATTACCGCAGAAGCAGAAACTGGGCCGGCCAATGGACCTCTTCCAGCTTCGTCAAAACCTACAGTTAGAACAATTTGATTAGAAGCCTGTGTATTCATTATTTGTCTCTTTTACAACTGCAGATTTATTTTTGTATACTGGAGAAACATTTGATTTTTCTGTGAACTGGGCCTTAAAAGTATTATCAATAAGGCTTGTTTTTGAACCAAAACATTCAATAATTCTTCCTGTTCTTCCAACTATTTTCATAGAATTTTTATAAAGATTAGTTTGACTGTTATTATCAGAAATTATTACAGATGTATCGGCAAATGTATTAATTGTTGAATTTTCAATATTTATTTTTGATTTATTAGCTGCTAAAAAAGATGCATATCCAGGGGCAGTAATAGAAGCCATACAATTATTTATATTAAGAACTGAATTAAAAGCATCTATTACAGTTCCATTTTTTTCAAAAGAAGCAGAAATAATTGTGTCTTCTAAAGTCAAAACTGAATTTTCTAATTTAAAGAGAGGAACAATATTCTGGTAAGCAGAATCTGATGAATTTTTAATTTTTGAATCGGAAATAATTAAACTTGCACTTTGAACAACCAGACTAGCCCCAGCTTCAAAAATTATCTGACTGTCTGATGTATTTTTAAACTGACAATTTGCAGTTATAAAATGTTTACCTGCAGGAATAAATAAATCGCCATTTATATGAATACAAACTGAACGATTTTTGTTTACAGCTTCAAGACATTTATCCAAAGAAGAAAATGGATTTTCTATTGTTCCATTTTGTAAATCAGGATTGGCGGACAAATCATAGTAAAAATTATATTCATCAACAATTACATTATATTCGGAAACACGAGAATTTTTACTGCCATCACTGGCATAAGCTTGAATTTTATAAAAAGTAGCACCATCCCCTATTCCTTCCAAAGTAAGTTTATAATCTGGTCCAGAAACTTTTTGAAAGTTGTTATCTAATGAAAACTTAAAGCGGGAATCGTCTTTTGTAAGTTTTCCTTTTACTTCTGATAGAGTTAATGGCTTACTAACTGCAACATACAAATCTAAATCTTCTGAATCAACTGTAATATCAAGATTTACCTTTTCCAAAGAATAAAAATCTCTTGCAGAAGAAATAATTTTTGGAGTGGAAACAGGAGCCTTATTAATATTATATTCAATAGTCTGACTTCCCTGATAAAGAGAATTAGAATAGATATCTAAAGTTACAAGGCCTTTTATTTTATCTCCATCAAAGGTATCAATAGCAATTTTTTTAAAAAGTTCCTGATTATCATTGTTTGTAGAATGAAGGCTGATTGAATAATCATTGTCGTTTGAAGGATCAAAATAACATAAAAGTCCACCACTTGCACTTTCTTCTACAAGAAGTTCTGCTTTTGGAGGGAGAACAAAATATTCTACTGGGTTTCCGGGTTCAAAATTTAAATCCTGCCAATAAATCATATGGCTTATGCTTCTATCAAGCTTACGGCTTTCTTTAGGCATATTCCAATATTCATCATCAACTTTAAAAAGCAGATTCTTATCTGTAAAATTAATTGTATCCCAATCTTGAATAGTAAAAGGTAAATCTTTACGGCTAAAAACCCCTGCGTTAGAAACTTGAGTTTTAATAATAAATCTGTAATTTAAGTTTTTATTTATGTCAGAAACAATTATTGGAATATATCGTGAAATTATATTATTTTCGTCTATGGAAAGTGTTTTTCCAGCAATTAAATTTTCTGTGGAATCCGAAAAAGTATAATACAAATCCTCTGGGATTGTTAAAAGTTTTCCCGAAGAATAATAAAGGATTCCCTGAGAATAAAATGACTGCACAAAATCATAATAACTTGTACCATAAGCATCCTGGGGTTTTACCGTAAAGTTAATTTCTTTTTCTTCAAGAGTTTTATCTGGTAAAATATGACTTATTCTTAAGGTAACAGGTCCACTTACGTCTAGAATAACTGGACCATCATAAGCAAAACCAAAAGTGGCAGGATCTGAACCATTAAGAGAGTAATAATATTCTTCGTTTTTTTGAATATCCAGAATAAGCATCTGTTTATTGGCCCATTGACCTTCAACTGGACTTATAACCTTAATTTCTGCGGTAATTGATTGAAGAAGTAAAAATGTTACAAAAACAAATGCTAAAACTTTTTTCATTAGATTTCCTAAATTATTTTCCTAAAATAGGACCAAGAATTTCTTTTAATTCCGGGTCTTTTTCATAATAATTTTTCTGGAGTTCTTCTTGAGTCAATCCAACCAACTCATGACTCATATAGTGAATCCAGCGATTTTCTTCTGGTTTAGTAATTTCAAATTTACGGCAATAGTAATCTGGCTGAATTGGTAACTGTTCGTCTAAATAAGTAAAATATTTATAATCATGAACAACAACCTTTATGTCATTTCTTGAAAAACCTCTTGAATTCATCAAAGTTTCTACAAGACTGTTAATTGTTCTTCCTGAATCAAAAATATCATCTACAAGTAAAATTTTATCTCCTGGACGAAGATTTTCTGGTGGATAAGTCCAGCCGTCAATATAAACTTTTGTGTGTTGTGCAATATCTGAATAAGAACGGGCAACTACACCAGCATACAAAGCAGGATGGAATCCTTTTTCTTTAGATAAAATCTTAAAATATTCGCTGATAACATTTGCCATGTAAGCTCCACCACGCAGAGAACAGTAAATTACATCTGGAATAAATCCATCTTTATAAATTTTATGGGCAATTTTTAATGCATCATTTCTAACTGTTTCAAATGGCAAAAAATCTTTAATCATAATAATCCTCTATTTAGTTCGAATTTCGAATTTAAATTTTTAATGCATAAAATTGATTTTTATAATCGCATTTGCATTATGAAAAGACTGCCAGTCA
The DNA here is from genome assembly GCA_946061765.1 of uncultured Treponema sp. Classification (GTDB taxonomy): domain Bacteria; phylum Spirochaetota; class Spirochaetia; order Treponematales; family Treponemataceae; genus Treponema_D. The sequence continues at coordinate 648 of CAMGTC010000225.1, read as the reverse complement.
GAAAGCAGCTGTCAAAACCGCTACCGCCTGCCTGACGGCAGTCAGGGCGTTGCTACATTCGCAAGTCGGCAAGGAAACTACCGTTTCCGACTTGCGAATGTTTTTGCAAGTCTCTTTCTCTCATATCATATTTTCATAATTCAACAATTTTTCTGTAAAATCAATTTTATGTTTAATTTTTAAAAAACTCGAATTTTGAGCTATTTAATAATATTATAAGATAAATTTAACTTGCTTTCAACAATTGACCAGGGCTTCCGCATTATAAAATGATTAGTTGTAATATCTGGCTCCCGGTCGTGATTCACAGGTCAAAAACGCGCAATAATGCGCTAGACGTTTTTTGGGGTATAGAAACTATTATAATGCCGCTCTCGCGGCAGCCCCAAAAAAAGTCTTTTTGCCCTGTGTCTCACTCCCTCGCGCCAACTTTTATGAAAATATTTTTTATAATGCGTTTGCCCTGCCTATTTCTTTCTTATCGATTTTCATAATTAAACAATTTTTTTGTAAAATCAATTTTATGTTTAATTTTCAAAAAAATCGAATTTCAGGCTATTATTAATATTCGAATATTACTAGGTTCAATTTCAAGTTTTTAATTTTAAACAGTGGCAAGGATTGTAAGGGCTGGCGTAGCCAGTTCCG
>CAMGTC010000224.1 GCA_946061765.1 uncultured Treponema sp. | reverse complement strand
TTCTTCGACAAAAATACGCTCAATTGTACGAAGGTGAAGTTTTTCCATTAAGTGACGTTTTTCGTTTTCAAGTTCGTCTTTTAAAACACCAACTAATTGCTGTGCGTGATATTCAATTACCTGTGTACAAGTCATTTGAACAGGCATATTGTCTTTAATTACAAGTAAATTGCAATATACAGTTTTTTCGCATTCTGTAAAGGCGTAGAGAGAATCAACTACATCCTTTGAATAAACGCCACGGGAAAGTTTTATTTCTATGTTTACGTGATCAGAAGTGTAATCCTGGATAGATGAAATTTTTACTTTTCCTGATTTTGCAGCTTTTTCTACAGAATCGCAAAGACTTTCTGTTGTTGAACCATAAGGTAGCTCTGTAATTACAATTTTTTTCTCATCAGAAGTATCCATTTTGGCTCTGGTTACTATTTTTCCAAGCCCATCCTGATAATCAGAAACGTCAATCAAACCGCCAGTAGGAAAATCTGGATATAACTGAAATTTTTCACCACGCAGACATTTTCTTTCTGCATCAATTACTTCATGCACATTATGACTTAAAATATTTGTACTCATACCAACGGCAATACCTTCAGCACCCGTGATTAGTACAAGTGGAAGTTTTGCCCGGAAAGTTACTGGTTCTTTTGCACGGCCATCATAACTTTCTGTGTATTGAGTAATTTCTGGGTTATAAAGAATTTCTTTTGTAATAGGTCTAAGTCTGCATTCAATATAACGAGGGGCTGCAGGTCCATCACCTGTAAAGATGTTACCGTAGTTTCCCTGCTTATCAATAAATAATTCTTTGTTTGCAAGATTTACCAATGCAGTGTAAATAGAAGCGTCTCCGTGTGGATGATAAGCCATTACTTCACCAACAACTTTTGCTACTTTTGTATAGCGGCCATCATCTTTTTCTATCATAGTGTGGAGAATTCGACGCTGTACTGGTTTTAATCCATCAATAATATCTGGAATAGCACGGTCACGAATAACGTAACTAGCGTACTGAATGAAATTTTGATCAAATAAGTTTTTTACGTATGCCATTTCCCAACCCTAAAATAATTTTACCATAAAAATTTGTTTTTTTCTATTTTGTTAGCCTTTATTCAAAAAAATTGTTCAAAAATATGTCATTTGTAAAAACGATTGTTATAATACAAAGTAAGAGGATTATATGAAACTTATACATTTGGCAGATCTGCATTTGGGAAAAAGTGTTAATAAATTCCCAATGCTTGAAGATCAAAAATATATTCTTGATGAAATTCTAAAAATGATAGAGGAAGAAAAAGCCCAGGTGGTTATGATTTCCGGAGATATTTATGATGTTGGAATTCCCCCTGTAGGTGCCGTTGAATTATTTGATTCATTTTTAACTTCTTTATCTAAAATGAATCTTTCAGTTTGTATTATTAGTGGAAATCACGATTCTGCAGAAAGAATTGCTTTTGGTTCAAAATTAATGGAAAAATCCAATATTTTTATTTCCCAGCTTTATGATGGTAATGTTCAGCCACTTGTATTTGTGGATGAATATGGACCGGTAAATATTTATATGCTTCCTTTTATTAAACCTGTACATGTAAAACAAGCTTTTGGAGAAGAAGCAGAAAATATTCATACTTATACACAAGCATGTGAACTTGCCATTAAAAAAATGGGAGTAAATCCAAAAAACAGGAATATTTTGATGGCCCATCAGTTTGTAAGCGGGGCTTTAACTTGTGATTCAGAAGAAATAAACGTTAGTGTAGGGGGCCTTGATAATATTGATGCCAAAATTTTTAAAGATTTTGATTATGTTGCTCTTGGTCATCTTCACGGACCACAAAAAATTCTTAGGGAAGGCATTAGATATGCAGGTTCACCTCTAAAATATTCATTTTCCGAGGCAAATCAAAAAAAATCTCTGTGTGTAATAGAGATTGGAAATAAAGAAAAAGAATGTCAGCTTAAAATTGAGTTAAAAGACTTGCTCCCTCTTCACGATATGAAAAATCTAAAGGGTTCTTATGAGCAGATTATGTCAAAATCTTTTTACAAGGATTTAAATCTTGAAGATTATTATCACATTACTTTAACAGACGAAGTTGACGTTCCAGAAGGATTTGCAAGATTAAGAACTGTTTACAAAAATCTTATGACAATGGATTATGATAATTCCAGAACTCAAAATAATTCTAGTGTCCTGTTAGAGGGCCCGGTGAATATAGAAAATACCAGTCCCCTGTCTGCATTTAAAGATTTTTTTAAACTTCAAAATAATAAAGAAATGTCAGAAGAACAGGAAAAAATAGTAGCAGATTTAGTAGAAAAATTATTTGAGGAAGAAAAATGAGACCATTAAAATTAATAATGCAAGGCTTTGGAACATATCTTGAAAAAACAGAAATAGATTTTTCAAAACTAGGTCAAAAAGGACTTTATATAATTACAGGAGATACTGGTTCAGGCAAAACTACTATTTTTGATGCAATAACTTTTGCCTTATTTGGTTGTCCAAGTGGTCAGCTGCGTCAGGCTTCTATGTTCAGAACAAATTTTGCAAGTCCCGACGATCCTACAGAAGTGGAATTAACTTTTGAGTACAGGGATAAAATCTATAAAATCAGAAGAAATCCTAAGTATCCTCGCCGCGATAAAAGAAATCCCGAAAAACTGGTAGAACAGGAAGCCTCGGCAACCCTTTATCTTCCAGACGGAAAAATTGTAGAAAATAAAAAAGGCCATAGTGTAACTGACGAAATTGAAGAAATTCTTGGACTGGATGCAAAAAAATTTCATCAAATTGTAATGATTGCTCAGGGAGAATTTCAGGAATTAATCAAACAAAATACAGAAGGCAGAATTGAAATTTTCCGTGAATTATTTGGAACTCAAAAATACGAACAATTGTGTAAAGAACTTGGTGAAGAAACAGGTAATTTAAACAGAGAAAGAGAAATGCTTGCTTCATCATTGAATAATTATATGACTTCTTCTTATGTTTCTGCACAAAATCAATATTACGATGAACTGGAAAATGCAAAAGTAAAAGAGATTCCCTGGCAGGAAAAAATTGCTATTCTTGAAAAAATCGTTAATGAAGATGATGCAAATCAAAAAAAACTTCAGAAAAAACTTAAATCTTGTGAAGAAAAATTAGATAAGGTAAAGAAAAATTTAGTTCAACTGGAAGATTATAAAAAAGATTCAAATGAATTAAATAATCTAAGAGAAGAAGTTATTCAACTTTCCCAAAATCTTAATCTTTTTAAAGAAAAACTGGAGAAAGAAATTGCTGGTAAAGCTGAAACCGAAGAAATTAAAAAAGATTACAACCTTTCCGAAGCGAATATTTCAAAATACGATGAATTTGATTTAATCCAAAAAGAAATTAGAAAAAATAATGATTTTATAAATCAAAAAAATGAGGAAATTAAAAGTAAGCAGGAAAAAATATTAAAAATAGAAGAAGAAATTAAAAATACGGAAAGTGAATTAAAAGAATTAAAAGAAACAGAAGATAAAAGTTCCGATTTAAGTCTTGAAGAAAATAATTTGACTACTAAAAGCTCTTCTTATGATGATTTAGAAAAAGAACTTAATAATTTGAATAAAGAATTCCTATTTTTAGAGAAAGCTCAAGGTGATTTTCAGAAAGCTTATGAAATTTCTTCTGCAAAAAGTAAAGAATTTGATAAGTTAAATGAAGATTATCTTTTTGAACAGGCTGGAATTCTTGCAGAAAAATTAAAGGATAAGAGTCCTTGTCCTGTTTGCGGTTCTTTAGATCATCCTTCGCCTGCAAAAAAATCAAAAAATGCACCGAGCAAAGAAGAATTAAACAGAAAAAAAGAAGAATTAGACGATTTACAAAACAAAACTCAAGAATTGTCAGAAAAATCTGCTGCTATTAAGGGAAAAATTCATAGCAGTCTATTATCTTTTCAAAATGAAATTAAAAATCTTATATCTGTGGAAGTTAGTATTCCAGACATTAATAAAGAAGCATTTGACCCATTCTATAAAAATATGAGCCAGAAGATTGTTGAAGAAAAAGAGTTAATAAAAAAACAATTAAATCAGGTTCAAAAAGCCCTTGAATTACAGGCAGAACGCAAGAAAAGGATAAAATTTCTTGAAGAAAATAATCCACTTCTAAAAGATAAAAAATCACAGTTAGAAAGCGAAAGTTTAAATATTCAGAAGCAGGAACAAGAAAAAGAATTTGAAAATAAAAACAATTCAAAAAGAGTAGAGGAATTAAAGAAAATTCTTGAATTTGATAACAAGGCTCAGGCTCTTAAAGATTTGGAAAATAAAAAATCTCAAATCATTTTAAGGGAAAAGGCTTTAGAAGAAGCCCAGTCAAATTATGATTCTTCTAGTAAAAATGAAGCTGCATTAAAGGCACAAATTCAACAGCTGGAAGAAAGACTGAATAAGGCCCCTGAAGTTGATATAAAAAAGGAAGAAAAAGAACTTTCCCTTTTGGAAGAAGAAAAAGCAAGTTTGACAGAAGAAATTAAAGTTATAAGTAATTCTTATTCTATAAATTCTATGAATCTTGAAAAAATAAAAACATCTTCTGGCCAACTTGAAAAATTGGAGAATAAATATAAGGCTATTTTGGAATTGTATAAAACTGCCGCAGGTAATTTGGGCAACAAAACAAACAAGCTTAAACTTGAAACCTATATACAGATGACATATTTTGATAGAATTTTGGCTTTTGCTAATACCAGGTATTTA
>CAMGTC010000223.1 GCA_946061765.1 uncultured Treponema sp. | reverse complement strand
TCAATAGAGTCATCCAGAGAAGCCTGTAGGATTTTATAATCCCCATTAATTCTCCAGCCATTTAAAAGCCCTATACTTATTGCTTCTTTTGGACAACCAAATGAACAGGCCACACAAAGAAGACAATTATTACCAAATTTAAATTGATTTTTTGTAGAATCAAAAGAAATATTTCCATAAGGGCAAGCTTTTATACACTTATTACATTTAATACATTTATTCATATCTACCTTCATAAAAGGAGACTGAATTTTTGCATAAAGCCAGAGGATTCTTACTATTGGAAGATAAAAAGACAAAATATTACATCTATGTACGAGAGTTTCTTTTTTGGACAGAAGATTTTTACAAGAGTATTCTGCCAGTTTTTTTGCATAAATGTATTCAGATTTAACCATTTGTGGAGAATGACGGAAAATCATATTATAAGGCATTACATAACGCTGCTGCTGGATAAAATGATAGCCTTTGCTTTCCAGTTTACGAACAATCATCTGGGAAGCAAAATTATTTACTCTTAGTCCTTCCCCACTTGTAGTAAAAACAAAAGCTGTTTTTTTGCCCTCACTAATTGCTGGTAATTCTTTACAAAAATCATACATCAATTTTGGGGCGTTAAAACCGTGAACAGGATGTCCAAAACCAATCAGATCATAATCATTTGGATTGGGACATTCTAAAGCTGGAGATTTTATATCATAAATTTCTGTCTGATAATCAGAAAGAAATTCCTGATACAAGTTTGCAATTAAACGAGTATTCCCAGTTCCGCTAAAAACATAAATAATACATTTCATTTTAATCACTAAATTTTCTGAAGTTCTTTTACAGAAAGTATCATATCATCATCTTCATGTTCATCATAAGGATAAACATTGTTTTCTTCAGATTTTGAGTGAGTATCATACCAAATCTGAGCATAAAATGGAATGTGGGCTGCGGCCTTATCAAAAGCCCAGGGAAGAGCCTGACAGCATTCCGGACACCAGAAACCGCCCCTTAATACAGTAAAGGCAGTTGATTCAAAAACATGGCCATTGTGACATTTCCACTTAAGCTTTGTATGAAGATCCCCGGTTTTCATTGATTCAGAAATAACAAAACCGCCCCTGTAACTGGCAGCAGATTTTACATCTTCAAAAGTAATTTGAGAATCGACCTTAGAATCGTCAAATCCATGATTCAGAGCAAAACGTTGAGCCTTGCTTTCATCTTTTAGATCCTGGTAATCAATAGGCCCCTGGTCAGTTTGCCCCAAAGCTGTAACAGGATATTTATCCCAGCTTTTTGGAAGTTTATCGTAAGCTTCCTGACCTCCAAAAAAGGCATCGATTCTACCTTTCTTGCTAAGTTTTATCCATTGTTGTGGGGCATTGGAATTAGTAAGAAGTCTTTCTATGGCAAACTTTTTAATTAATTTTGCAGGAACAATTCCACCCAGCTTATAATACCAAAGAGATTTTTCCATACGCTTCCAGAAATCTTTTGACGATTCTCTTCTGTAATTAAGCCATTTATCCAAAACATATGAATCTGTATACCAAACTCCATGAAAATTTCGGGGAATATTCCAATGTGGTTCAAAAAACTTTTCTGCACTGGCTCCCATAAGGCCAAAACCGTAATTAAAAGTCTCGTAACCTGTTTCTCGACAAGAAGCACCGCCACCAATATTATAGTCATTGAGCCAAAAACCATCCAACTTACCTTGCAAATCATAATCTACAAGGTGTTCAATCATAAGGCCACTGTCTCGGTCTGTAATCCATTCAAAAGGAGCATTCCAGCAGGTGTGAAACATAAGGCCGTCGTTCATATTATTGGCAAGAAAATATTTGTGATAAACAGCAGATTGCCTTAAAACAACCCAATTGGTAAGTCCACTGTCCAAAACATAACGTTCTCCCATAATTTTTGCTGCAGAATAATAATCATAGGCAGAAGAAATTACAGGGTCTCCCATTCTGGCCCATGGATGATGATAATCGCGGTTACCATAAACAGCCACAGTTGAAATATGAACCAGTTTAATTTTATCCTGACGACCACTTGCTTTAATTGCATCTACAATATTTTTTGTTCCTAGATAATTTGTATTATAAGTATTCTGAGGATTGTGATCTGCTTTAGGAGGAATTACAGCTCCACAGTGGATAACATAATCAGCTCCAAAAATTAAATTTTCTACATCACGATAATTTGAAAGGTCACCCTTTATAAGAGTAATGCGACCTTTTCCTTTTTTTAATAGGGACTTAAAAAATGGCCTTTCTTTTTTGACCTGATTATAAATAAATAATCTTAATTGATAATTATTTTTTGAATCCAGTAAATGAGCAAGCACTTCGCCGCCCATAGCACCATCAGCACCTGTAAGGGCAATTACTTTTGTAGTCATAGAATTTTCCATAGTAATAGTATATAGGATTTAAAAAAAATAAACAGTTACCTATGAAAATTAAAAGTAATAATCATAAGCAACTGTTTTAATTTTTAATATTTTGTACAAAAAATATTAATTAGTATTCAATTTCTTCAACAGAAGTTTCTGCAGTTTCTGTAGTTTCTAATGTTTCTGTAGTTTCTAATGTTTCTGTAGTTTCAGATGTTTCAAAATCTTCAGCAGCTTCTACTTCAGAGGAAGTTTCAACCTGAGTTTCTTCTGAACTTGTAGATAATTCAGTTGTTGAATCTGTAGTTTCAACAGCTTCTTCTACAATAGCATTTTCTGTAGATTCAACAGGTCTTTCGCCAATTACAAAGTTTTCTGTTGGGAACTTGTAGTAAACATTAAATCCAACAATGTGTTTATTTTTACATTCATTTAAGTCTGCCAAATCAGAATGGAAGTTTCTCTTATAAACAGCTTCAACTGTAATAGTATCTGTATATTTATAAGATAATTTCAAATCAACACCAAGAGCCTTTGTAGAAGATGTATTTCCATAATAAGCAAGATTTTTATTTGAATAATAAGAACCTGCTAAAGAAGCACCAAATTCGTTGTAATAAGCGTTACCTTTTTTATCTACGGCTTCTTTTCTGTAATTAATAGAACCACCAAGAACTGCAGAAGATAAAACAGAACCAGCAAGAGTATAGAATTCTCCAACTGCAAGTTTTGTTCCTGCATTAAGAGTCCAATTTAAATACTTATCACCAAACTTCTGAGAATAATTTAAAGGAATGTAGAATGATTTCCAGTCGATATTTTCCTGCTCTTTATCCTGAGTTACGGCATTTACAGAATCCCAGTTAATACCAGTTGCAAGATTTAAATCTAAGTTCAATGCCTTACCAGCAATAAGGCAAGTCATTGTAATTACATCTACAGTCCAGTCAAATGATTCAAGTTTGAAATCTGTATCAAAAAGAAGGTCTGTATAAAGTGTACTAAAGAGCTGTGATTTTAATCCCCAGTAACCTAAGCTTGTTTTGGCTGTACTAGCCATAAGGCCACTTGCAAGAGAATCAAAAGTTTTACAAGTAAGGAAATAACCGCCTAACCAGAAATATCCGTTCCAACCTGCAACTACTGAATAAATATCATTCAAAAGCTGATTACCCATAAAATCAGTTACCTTAATTTTCTTGATAAGTGCATTATTTCTGATTGGGTCATCAATTGGGAGGTCAAAATTAATATCAGAGAGGAATACACCGTGTCTTGTACCACCTGTACCAAAAGCACAGATAAGGTTATTAAATTTATAACCTGTAAAAAGATCTGCATAACCTTTGATTAAAGAACCTGTCTGAGAACCATAATCAGTGTTGATATCAAAACCTGTGTACCATAAAGCGTTCAAAGAAGTATCAAAATATGAAGGTTTGAATTCATCATATTCATCTACATTGTAATAAAGTTCATTTACATAACCAGAAAATCTTCCAAAGAATAAATTAGAAAGACTAACACTTCGAGACAAATTATCAGTTAATTTAGAAGCATCCAGAGTCTGTGCATGAAGTCCTGCAAAAACAAAAGTAAGTAATAAAACAGAGAAAAGGCTTTTTTTAGTCATTTGAAGAACCTCCTTTAGTAATCTTTGTTACATCAACCCAACCACTTGTCTCCTGGTTCAAATTATAAGAAACAGATTCTGTTGAATCAGTTTCTGTGTGAGAGCGTTCAAGTGTAATGTTTGAAAGACGGTAATAACAAGTTGTAGACAATGGAGTTGGATCAATAACTTCCATATTTGTACCACGATACTGAATGTTTAGGTCATCTCTGGTATCAAGAGTATAGTCATAAGTCACATATACTGTACCATCTTCAGTTGTTGAGTAACCAGTATAAGAACCGATAGCAGATGAATTATAAACTCTGGCAACAAGTTCATAATCTTGATAAGGATTAGTTGTAGATCTCCATACATAAACAGCATATCCCAAAGTCCAGCTTTCTGGATCTGTTTTGGAATCCTTCTTATTTGTATCAAGAGTACAAATAATATGAGCACCGTCTTCTTTTACTTGAATTGTTGGTTCAAAATCAGGTGCAAAAGGAGCCATAATCATATTTATTACGTTAGAACATGATGTAAAGACTCCAACAAACAATAATAAAGTAATTAAAGTAATAAATCTTTTCATAGTAAGGAAAAAAATAAGTGTTTTCTAATAAAATGTCAACACCTCTAATATAGTATACCCAGGGGCTCCGCATTATAAACAAATATCCGATTTTCTGGCTCCCAGTCACGGTTGCGTGTTTCAAAACCGCGCAATAATGCGCTACACGCT
>CAMGTC010000222.1 GCA_946061765.1 uncultured Treponema sp. | reverse complement strand
TTGAACCACGCACCGCTCCTTCGCACCAACATTACGGAAAAGCATTTATAATGCGGAAGTCCTGTGGCACTATTCATTTTAACTCGTTTTTTTGCAAAAACTCTATTTATTTAGGGTTTATTACAAACCCTAAAAACGGCGAAGTCAAGGCTTTAAGCGTACGCGTGCCTTGACTCGACGTATTTACGTGTTCGCTTGCGCGAACGTTTTGTAAATCCTCAGTTGTTGAAACAACTTCCGGTTTACAAAATTAAAGAAAAAACACGAAATTTTAGTTAGGCGCAGTCTCCCCCTTATTATTCAATCGAATATTATCCAATATAAAGCGAACAAAAGTGCAACAACAAATTGTTATTTTTGCAGAACCTCAGTTTTTTTATAACAAATTTTTAAATTTAAAAAAATAACCAAAGTATAAAATTTAAATATTTTTAAGTGTTTTAATAAAATTAAACGGGCATAAAAAAACTGCTTTCACTTCACAAGAAAGCAGTTTTTTGTTTTATTAAAATAACTCGCATAAGCAAGCTACTTTGTAACAATTTTAGATTGGTCGCGACAGCAACCAACCAATATTAGCTACTTTGTAGCAAGGATTGGTCGGTCGCTGTCGCGACCTTACCTAGTTTTGCATCCGTAAAACTCGCACAAAATTTTAGGTCCTTCGCTAGTCTCAGGACTTGAGGCGTTCTTTCGATAATCCTAAACAAGCCTGCTGTCGCAGCCCTGTTTTTAACGGATTTTCGATTTTAGCCTACTTTGTAGCCAAAATTGGTCGCAACCTGCGGTTGCTTACCGAGTTTTGCATCCGCAAAACTCGCACACAATTTTGTCTACTTTGTAGCCAAAATTGCTATACCTGGTAATGTTTTTCCTTCGAGGAATTCGAGGGAAGCTCCACCACCAGTCGAAACGTGACTCATCTTGTCGGCAAGATTGAACTTGTTTACAGCAGCAACAGAGTCACCACCACCTACTACAGTCATAGCACCACGGCCAGTAGCATCAGCAACAAGCTGAGCAACAGTAGCAGTTCCCTTTGCAAATGCATCAAATTCGAATACACCAACAGGTCCGTTCCATACAACAGATTTAGCTGTAGAAAGAACTTCCTTGTAAGCTTCAATAGTCTTAGGTCCAACATCCATAGCCATAAGTCCGTCTGGAATATCAACACCGTCAACTGCAACTGGAGTAGCAGCAGCATCGAACTTATCTGCAGCAACATGGTCTACAGGAAGAACAATCTTAACACCTTTAGATTCTGCATCTGCAAGAAGTTTTTTAGCTGTATCAATAAAATCATCTTCTACGAGAGAAATACCAACTTTGTGTCCCTGAGCCTTGAGGAAGGTATAAGCCATACCACCACCAATTACAAGAGCAGAAGCGTTCTTCAAGAGAGATTCCAAAACAGCAATCTTAGAAGAAACTTTAGCACCACCAATAATTGCTACCTGTGGTTTTGGAGGATTTTCTACCATTGGCTGAATGTATTTTACTTCTTTTTCCATAAGGAAACCGCCAACTGGTTGTGTAGACATAAATTTAGCAATTGTAGCTGTAGAAGCCTGATCGCGGTGAGCAGTTCCGAATGCATCGTTTACAAAAATATCACCATAAGTTGCTAATTCTTTTGCCATTGTTTCGCGTTCTGCATCAACCTTTGAAGTCTCTTCTGGGTGGAAACGAACATTTTCGAGCATTGCAACAGCTCCTTCTGGAAGAGCATCAATTGCTGCTTTCTGCCCAAGAGCATCTGGAAGGAATGTAACTTCTTTTCCAAGTTTTGAAGCAAAGTATTCTACCACTGGCTTCATGCGGTTTTTACCGTTGATAAATTTTTCTGAATCAGCATCTGTCCAAGTTTTTCCAGCTTTTTCTGCCTTTTCCTTAGCCTTTTTAACATCCTTTTTAGGATCGCCTAAGTGGCTCATAAGAACCAAAGAACGTGGATTCTGTTCAAGAATATATTTGATTGTTGGGAGAGCAGCCATGATACGAGTATCGTCCTGTACAACTCCATCCTTCATTGGTACGTTAAAATCAACACGCATAATAATGCGTTTTCCATTTAATTCAACGTCTTTTACTGTTTTGATCATTTGTATCTCCTGTACAAGGCCGCTGACGGCCAGAATTTTATAGCAAACCGTAAACCGAACAAACAATGCCCGAAAAAATTACGATATTAGTTAAAATATAATGACTTTATGATACAAATTCAATGTAAAAACCAATTCAGTCCATAAACTTAAACTTCAACAAGACAAGGTTCATTATAGCCACGGAAAAGGGAATCATGTGTCAAAAAAGAAAAACCTTCTGCTTTTGCCTGCGAAAGCAATATGCGGTCAAAAGGATCATTATGAAAAGGTGCAGATTCTTCCCGCTCAAGACCAGCAAGTTCTACAACATGCAAATCATCTATAGGAAGTTTATGATAGCCGGACTGTTCGCAATAATGTATAAATTCTATTCCGGAAATTGGCATTTTTTTTCTGGCGTATTTTATCTGAACCTCCCACATAGAGGCTATGCTGTAATATATTGAACCAATATTTTCTTTTATCAACTTTCTTGCCTTTTCCGAAAGTCTTTCATCACCTAAAATCATCCACAAAATAATATGTGTATCAAGTAAAATTTCATTTTTTCTCATAGTTTTTCCTCCAATCAACAGTTCCATAAATTTTTGTTAATACGTCGAGTCAAGGCACACTCACGCTTAAAGCCTTGACTTCGCCGTTTTGAGGCTTTTGTAATAAACCCTCAATCAATCATCCCGAACATACGGGCTATTTCTTCATCCGGCTCATCAAAATCATCTGGAATAGTAAACTTACCTTTTGCAATTCCAAAAATAGCATCAAAAGTTTTTGGCTGATCATAAAGAACAACTTTAGCCACAGGTTTTCCTGCCCTTGCGATAATCACCTCTTTTTCTTCCTTACGTTCAAGCATTGCAATAATTTTTGAAAAATTTGTTTTTGCTTCCAAAACATTCATCTGACACATACAAACCTCCTTACAAACTTAGTCAACCTGGTCTTAGTCAATCTGACTAAACTTTACCATATTAATCTTCCACCGTCAAGAAAAATCTTACTTGACCCCAAAACTTATCTTACACATAATATGCCTATGAAATCACACGGCTTTTATCCAACAGAAATTATTTTTTCCCCAATAAATGCCTGCAACCTGCACTGCGAACACTGTTTTGTGGGAAGAAATCCTCATAAGCTCGAAATTAACGATGCCATCTCTCTTATTGAAAATTGCGTAAAATATGGAGGGCTGCCTGATTCAGACGGAAATCCACTTCCAGTACTTGAACGCGTTGGTTTTTCAGGTGGCGAACCTTTCTTATACATGGATTTTCTTCTCCAGATTACAAAAGCCAGCCTTGAACACGACCTTCTTTTTGACCAGATTATGACAAATGGCGACTGGTGGAAGGACGAATCTGAACTTTGCGAAAAACTTCAAACGCTTTACAATGCTGGCTACGACGGAAAAATCGGGCTTTCCTGGGATTCCTACCACGGCCAGAAAACTCACCGCATGCAAACTTTTATTACAAAAGTTCAGGAAATTTTTGGCCCCACTTCCATAAACATTCAGACAGTTAGCGATAAGAATACTGTGGGGGAAGACTCCCCCTCGCTCCAGCCCGAAGACGGTCTTCCGCTACCCCCTCAAACGGGTGGCACAGCCCCCCGTAACGCCCCCCATTATCCAAAAGACATTCCAGTCTATCGCCTGAACAGAACTTTTACCTCAGAAGATCCTCGTGCATGGCAGGCAAAACACTGGTTCAGAGATGATTACTGCGAAGGTCCAGGACAAATTCTTTATGTTCATGCCGACGGAAATATTGCACCCTGCTGCGGATTTGCAAACGAAAATCCTGCTTTGTTTATTGGAACAATTCACGATAGTCTGGAAACAATCATGCATAAAGCCGCTACAAATCCAATGATAAAAATCTGCTACCAGGAAGGACTTGCCCGCTACCGTAAAAAGGAACTTAAAAAGAGTCTCCGTGCTAAAAAGCAAAAACTTCCCGGCAAGTGCAAAGATATCTGTTCCTTCTGCGATTTTGTATGCAAAGAAATTATTTTGTAAGATTATATTTCATTAAATATATTTTTATATTATATTATATTATAAGCATAACAAAGCTAACGCAGAGTTTGAGAGATATTAAAAAAGTTCATCCGTGGACTTTTTAAGTTTTATTCGTTGCTTCCATGCAATGCCGCTAACGCGGGGTTTTAAGGAGAAAACTATGGCAGAATTAACAATTACTAAGGCAAACTTTCAGAATGAAGTTTTGGATTCAGATAAACCTGTTCTGGTAGATTTTTGGGCCAGCTGGTGTGGACCATGCAAAATGTTAGGACCTGTAATTTCTGAAATTGCAGAAGAAAGAAGCGATATTAAAGTTGGTAAAGTCAATGTTGATGATGAAGAGGAACTTGCAACTCAGTTTGGAGTTATGAGCATTCCATTTGTAGCTCTTTTCAAAAACGGTCAGATAGTAAAATCATCAGTTGGTTTTAAACCTAAAGAAGAAATACTTAGTCTTTTAGACTAGATTTTTTAATAATAAGCCCGAAATTCGAATTTTTTGAAAATTAAACATAAAATTGATTTTACAAAAAGCTTGTTTAATGATGAAAATACGATAAGAAAGAGGCTGGGCAAACGCATTATAAACACTTTTCCGTAATGTTGGCGCGAAGGAGCGGGGCGTGGTTCAAAAAGGCTCTTTTT
>CAMGTC010000221.1 GCA_946061765.1 uncultured Treponema sp. | reverse complement strand
ACCAGCTGGTTAACGATCTGCTTATGGCATTCAGGAAGATGCTCGCAATTCAAAAGCATTTCATGGTATTTGGAATAAAGTTCGCGGTCCTGGACTTTGGAAGAATCCCGAAGGAATAAGTCGGCGGGGTGGATGGAAAATGCATCAGCAATGCGAAGTATCAATTCAAATGAGGGAAAAGCTTTTCCAGCTTCAATATTACCAATCTGTCCGTTGGAACTGTTTGCCTGAATTGCAAGTTCCGCCTGTGACCAGCCTTTCTGTTCCCTGTAAAATTTCAAATTCATTCTGAATTCTTCGCTGTATTCGTCCATAATTACTTTATTCTACAAGTAGATAATGAATTTTAATCTTATGTAACGGAGTGATTTTACCGAAAAACTTTATGTAATAAAGATTTAATAAATACTTGCTTTGTTACATAAGGTTTATTATGGAAAAAGAAGGATACGAAGCACAAATTAAAGCATTAAGAGAAGAAATTGAATTATTAAAAAAGAAACAGACTTATGAAATTAAACGTCAGAAGTACGGCTTAAACTGGATAGATGTTCCAGAAGCTTTTGAAAAAGACAGCGAAAATAAAATCCCGGTTTTGGAAGAAGTAAAAGATAAATCCATTAAAAATGATGACGGAAAACCAACCCATATTTTAATTGAAGGTGATAACTACCACGCCTTGCAGTGTTTGAATTATACACATAAGGGAAAGATTGATGTGATTTATATTGATCCGCCGTATAATACGGGAAGTGATGGATTTATTTATAAAGATGCTAGATTTCTTGAGGAATATCCTGATGGAACTGAAATTCCTAAAGATCATCCTTTACGACATAGTGTTTGGCTAAGTTTTATGTATAAACGTTTGAAAATTGCTAAACAATTGTTATCTAAGGATGGCATAATTTTTATTTCCATTGATGATAATGAACAGGCGAATTTAAAATTATTATGTGATGAAATCTGGGGACATAATCATTTTATTGGTCAATTTATATGGCAAAAGAAAACACAGCCTTCTTTTCTATCAAAGGAGGTAGCTAATATAACAGAATATATTCTTTGCTATAAAAATTGTGATAAGCAACGACCTTTAAAAGGTGGTTTTATAGATATTAATAGAGATGGTGAATTAGTAAATATTGGAAATCCGATTTGTGAAAGAATTTTATATAAGGACTCTGTAGAAATCGAACGTGGGGAGTTTTCAGGACTTCTTAAAAAAGGAATATATGGAAATGGTGTTTTACAAATTGAACTTCTAGATGATGTAGAAGTTAAGAATGGAAAACCATTTAGTGATATTCACATAAAGGGACGCATTTCAAGAAGTCAAACAACACTTGATTCTGATATTCAAAATGGAGCAAAAATATTTATTCGAAATACAATTACAATGCGTCCTACAATTAACTTAAATAGAAAAGAAGCAAGTATAAAACCACCAATTTCATTGTTTTCAAAAAAATTGAATGAATCAATTCCTACCAATACAGATGCATCTAGCGAAATGAAAAATTTATTTTCAGGAATAAATATTATGAATTATCCTAAACCTACAGGACTAATAAAATATTTAATTGATTCTACAACTTTTAATAAAATGGATGCTATCATTTTAGATTTTTTTGCTGGTTCAGGTACAACATTAAATTCGGTCATTAATTTAAACCATGAAGACCAAGGAAAAAGGCAATGTATATTGGTACAAAAAGCGGAACCAACATTCGATATTAAAAATCAAACAGAGGTTGCAAAAAAAGAATCAGAAGCTGCTTATTCATCAGGTTATAAATACATATCCGACATAACTTACGAACGCAACCGTCGTGTAATGCAAGGCTACACAAATTCCAAAGGTGAACAAGTCCCTGGTCTTGGAAACTCCCTTAAATATTACAAAACTGCTTTTATTGGTCAGAACAACTGTAAAAATGCTAATGATGACGACAGAACTGAACTTGCAAAAAAAGCTGGTTGCCTTCTTTCTCTTGGCGAAAATACTTTGGATGAAATCTGTTCAACTGAATACTATCAGCTTTTTACTGGAAGCAAAGAGGCTACGGCTGTTTACTTCACAGATGATTACGAAAAGTTTGATGAATTCAAAGAAAAAGTTGCAGAACTGGCACCAAAATTCAAAAAGACTTTTGTTTACATTTTTGCCTGGAGTTCTGCAGATGACTTTGCTTACGAATTTGAAGATGTTCCAAATATTCAGATAAAAGCTATTCCTCTTCCAATTCTTGAGATTTATAAATCTATCTACAACTAAAACGGAGCTGATATGAAACCATTAACATTCCAGCAGAAAGCAATAGATGAACTTGTTTCAAACTTTAAAATTCTTTGGGGACAGTCAGATTCAAAATTACCAATGGTATTCAAAAGTCCAACAGGTAGCGGAAAGACTTTCATGACTTCTGCCTTTATAAACGAAATGGCAGAACAACCTGATTGGGATGCTGATGTTGCCTGGATCTGGATTACTTTTAGTGATGATCTTGCCATGCAAAGTCGAGATAAATTTGCACAGTATTTTAGTCAGAATCTAAAGAATCAGTTGATTACTGTTGCAGATTTTAATCAGGGCAAACTTAATAAAAATGATGTACTGTTTTTGAACTGGCAGAAACTTGTAAGTACAAAAGCCGAAGACCGTTTGCTCCGTCGTCCTGAAAATCCAGACAATGCAAAGGAAAGCGGATGTTATTTTGAAGATGTAATTGAAGCTACTCATAAAGATGGTAGGCAGATCATCATGATCATTGATGAAAGCCATAAAAATGTTACTGAGGCTGCATACAAAAATGTCATAGATCCTGCAAATCCAAAAATCATTGTGAATGTTTCTGCGACTCCAAAAGAAATTCCTGATGCAAGTTCAATTAATCATAAAAAAGCAGCTTTTGTGGAGGTTGAACACTCTGATGTTGTTGCAGAAGGTCTCATAAAAGAAAAAATCCAGTGCCAGGCAAGTGAAGATATACAAAAACTTGGTAATACTGATTTGGATGAAGCTCTAATTATTCTTGCTATGAATAAAAAGGCAGAACTTGAAAATCAGTTTGCCCGTCTTAATAAAAATGTGAATCCCTTGGTTTTGATTCAGTTGCCAAATGATGATAAAAAACTAATTGAAGCTGGACAGGAAACTAAGGAACAGATTGTATTAAAGATTCTTCACGAAAAAGGAATTGATGACTCTAGAATTGCCCTTTGGTTTGACGGAAACAAAAAGAATATGGAATTTATTAGTGATAAAGATTGTCCTGTGGATTACATGCTATTTAAGGAAGCTGCTGGAACTGGGTGGGACTGTCCTCGTGCTCACATTCTTGTTATGTTCCGTGAAATTAATTCACCAACATTTAAAACTCAGACAATTGGCCGCATTTTAAGAATGCCTGAACCTGAAAGAAAAGACGATTATGTTTCGTATCCTGATTTGCGATGTGGTTATCTTTATACAAATTATGATCGTAATCAGGTTGAGGCTGCAAAATGCGGTGATAAAAATAAGCCGGAAGTATATCTTTCTCATCCACTTATGGGTTACGAATACTATGACTTTAACGGGCTTCTTCAAGCAGATTATCTTTCCCGAACAGATTACGGTGACTTTGTAGATGCAAAAAAATTCCAGATGAGTTTCATGAAATCATTTGATGAATTTTTCAATCTTACTGAAAATGATTCAATTGAAAGATGTAGTGATGAAATAAAGAAAAGAAGCATAGAAGAAAATCCAACGCTAAATTATGAGCTGATTGTTGATAAGGACTTAACTGATTACGACAATATCTTTAGTGACATTCGTAATACAAATGATGATGAATTACTGAAACATGAGATGTCAAGGAATGATATTGAAAAACTTTTTAACTATCATTGTGTAAAAGTTTTGCTTCAGCAGCAGGATGAAGATACAAAAATTGGGAACGTGGCCCGTTCGTGGGGACCTTTGAAGTCAGCTTTAAGAATGTGGTTTAGAAAAAGATTGCATTGGGGTGGAACTGAAACTTTTGTTGCAGACATGCAGAAAGGAGAAGCAAGTATTTTCCATCTGGCAATCTACAAGGCTTTAAAAGATTTTGCTCCAGTAAAACAGAAGCTGCTGGACGAAAAAGCGAGAGAACGAAAACACAATTCCTATACTTTCATGATTCAGAATGATTATTCCTATACGGAAGATTTCGAGGAAATGAAAGTTTCTAAATCTTTACTTTCTCCATTCTACATCAGAAAGGATAATTACAACGGGAAGAAAAACGAAACCAGTTTTATAAACTTTATTGAGAAATTATCTAATGTTGACTGGTGGTATAAAAACGGGGACAAGGGACAGAACAATTATGGCTTCCAATATATAGATGCAGAAACTGGAAAAGAATGCCTGTTTTATCCCGACTGGATTATCCGTTACAAAGATGGAACCATTGGAATCTATGATACAAAGGCAGGTACTACTGCAATTGAGGCAAAGGATAGAGCTGAAAGTCTTTACAGAAAACTTATTGAGCTTAATTCAAGTCTTGAAGAATCAAAGAAAAATCCCGTTTATAGACAAGGCAGTTTGTTCAATGGTGAATATCCGAAAATTATAAAATTTGTCGGTGGAATAGTTGTAAACCGAAATGGAACATGGTTCTGCAACAGTTCAAAAAAATATGAATATCAGACGGATTCTTTAAGTTCCGATTGGAAACCTTTTATTTAATCCCCCCTTAAAGGCTGTCGTTTCAATTACTGAACATTTCCGAACAAAATATAACCTTTCTGAT
>CAMGTC010000220.1 GCA_946061765.1 uncultured Treponema sp. | reverse complement strand
GTGATCAGGAAGATGGTGATTTCTGGTCAGCTTCTTGGCAGCCAGTAGGAAAACCACTTGATCAGTATAAATCTGAATGTCGTCATGGAACTGCATATACAACAATCACTTCTGAATACAAGGGAATTAAATCTGAAACAAAGTATTATGTTCCTCTTGGACAGAACTTTGAATATTGGAGACTTAAGGTTACAAATACTTCTGATAAAGTTCGTAAAATCCGAGTTTTCTCTTACTGTGAATTTGCTAACCAGTGGAATACAACTCAGGATCAGGTAAACCTCCAGTATTCTTTATTCATCGTAAAAGGTGAAAAAGTTGGAGATAATCTTCTCCGCTATTCAATTCAGGATAACCTTTACATCCAGCATCCAGAATGGGAAGTTGGTGGTGCTTATATGAGCCAGTGGGTAGCCCTAGTTGGTACTCCAATGACTGGTTTTGATACAAGCCGTGAAGCATTTATTGGCACTTATGGTTCTTACGAACATCCAAAGGCTGTAGTTGACGGTGCTTGTACAAACTCTGAAGCTTACGGTGATAACTCTTGTGGTACTGTTCAGGGTGACCTTGAACTTAAACCAGGCGAAACAAAAGAAATCATGCTTATGCTTGGTATTGATGATGCAAGAGATGTTGGACAGAAAATTGTAAATGAATTCGGAAACTTCAAACGTGCAGATGAAGAATTCGAAAAACTCGTAAATAACTGGCATGCAAAACTTGGTTCATTCAAGGCAATCACTCCAGATGAAGATATCAACCACACAGTAAATGTATGGGGACTTTACAACTGTTTAATTACATTTGCATGGTCTCGTGCAGCTTCTCTTGTTTACAATGGAGAACGTGATGGTCTTGGTTACCGCGACTCTGTTCAGGATATTCTTGGTGTTTCTGCTGCAATTCCAGAAGAAGCTGAAGAACGCCTTGTTCGCATGATTTCTGGTCAGTGCCAGAATGGTGGTGCTGTTCCTGTAATTTCTAAGGACTTCAACGCTGGTCACGAAAAGGCTCCAAAACCAGAAGAATTCCGCTCAGATGACTGTGAATGGTTCTTCAACGCTGTTCCATGTTTCGTTGCAGAAACTGGTAAGTTTGACTTCTATAACAGAGTTGTTCCTTATGCTGATGGTGGAGAAGCAACTGTATTTGGTCACCTTAAACGTGCCCTTGAATTCAACCTTGAAAGAATGGGTGCAGACGGACTTCCTTGCGGTCTTCTGGCTGACTGGAACGACTGTCTTAAACTTGGTTACCATGGAGAATCTCTCTTCGTTGCTTTCCAGCTCCGCTTAGGTCTTACAACTTATGCTGATATTGCAACTCGTCTTGGAAAGAAAGATGAAGCAGACTGGGCTTTGGCACAGCGCAAGACTTTGGATGAAAATATCCAGAAAAAATGCTGGGATGGAAAATGGTTTATCTGGGCTGTTGGCGAAGATGGAACTGTTTACGGTACTCAGTCAATTGAAGAAGGACAGATTTATTTTAATACGCAAGTGTGGGCTGTTATGTCTTCTGCTGCAACTGCAGAACAGGCTAAACTTTGTATGGAATCTGTAAAAGAAAAGCTTGCAACTCCTTATGGTTTAATGCTTTGTGCACCTCCATTTGTAAAGACTCGTTCAGATCTTATGACTTCTGTAGTATTCCTTCCTGGTATTAAGGAAAATGCAGGTATCTTCAACCATACACAGGGTTGGGGTGTAATTGCAGAAACAATGCTTGGAAATGGAGACCGTGCATATGAATATTGTAAGGCTTCTATTCCAGCTGCATACAACGACAAAGCAGAAATTCGCCAGAGTGAACCTTATGTAGTAGGACAGACAACATACTCTACATTCTCAAAGCGTCCGGGAAATACAAGAACTTCTTGGCTTTCTGGTGCAGGTACCTGGTCATATTATGCAATTACTCAGTACATGCTTGGTATTAAACCACAGTACGAAGGTATGCTTTTTGATCCATGTATTAAACATGACTGGGATGGCTTTACAGTAGAACGCCGCTGGAGAAAGATGAATCTTCACATTGAAGTAAAGAATCCTCAGCACGTTAGTAAGGGTGTTGAATATGTTGAAGTAGATGGAAAACGTATTGATTCAGCATATGTACCAGTTGACCAGTTTAAAGATGGTTCAGTTGTAGTAGTTCACATGGGAGCTGATGCTAAAATCTCTCCTGTAGAAAGAGTGTAAACTGATTTTTCAGTGACTTATAATAAATCCCGGTCTTGAATTTATAATTCAGGATCGGGATTTTTTTATTTATGGTTTATTATTACCCCCAGATATGAACCATAGGGCCTTGCTGCCGCATTTCTGCATAAGTTTGACATTTTTTATGATTAAAGTCTTTAAGGGCTTTTGAATCGGTTTTTATGCTTGGTTTCCAGTCTAAGTTCCAGTCTGTATTGTTTCCAGAGCCAAGTAATTCATTTTGAATTTCAAAAGTTACCTCTTCACCCGTAAAATCTTTTCCTTTTACCTGATATTTTGCACAAGCAGAAATTAATTCATCTCCACTGTGAATTTGTTTATCGTAAGCGGGTTCTATTATCTGTCCTTCAAAATATGGACTTTCTACTTTTCCATTAAAATATAATTTTGTAACAAATTTATTGTCTTCTTGTGATTTTTTGCAATCACAAATGTTTACATCTACATTCAGTAAAAGTTCTTTTCCTTCAATAAATTTTTGAATTGCAAAAAATGCATATTTGTTCCATTCGTTAGATTGAGGTCCCCAAAATCCGTGATTAGCCTTATCTATAAGAACCAGCTGAAGATTTTTGGAAGGAGTATTTTCTCGAGTTTCTAAATAAGCTTTGTAGGCTTTTTCTGAATAATGCCAGTTAACAAGTTCATCTCCTCTTCCATGAATTATTAGAACATTTCCTCTGTAATTTTTTATTTCGTTAAATGCATCCAGATTAATTACATCAGTTACATATTTTTGTCCAATTTCCATATCTTGTATTTTTAGAGTCTGGGGAATATCTTTTGGATTAAAAATAGCCGAAATCATTTTTCCTGCGCGGGCATCATCTGGAATACAAAATGCAGGGTAGAAAACAATCAGTCTTTTAATTTGGTTTTGTAATTCATTTGCAACCAGAGCAGATACAAATCCCCCCATACTGCAGCCAATAAGAGTGATATCGTCTGTATTGATATAAGGAAGTTGTTTAGCTGCCTGAATTACACATTTTAAGTCTTCTTTTTCTGTTAAAAGTGACATTTCTTTTGTATCGCCGTCACTTTGTGACTTAGGACTTCCGCCGTTAAAATCAAAAGCAATGGAAACAAAACCCATTTTAGTAAAGTTTTTTGCATATTCCTGAGTGTCTGTATACTGGCTCATAAAACCGTGGCTTACAATTGCCAGTGGATATTTTTTTGATGAATCTGAATCTTGAGGACGGAATAAAAGTCCTCGGATTGTCAGGTTATTTTTTTTACAGGAAAATTTTTCTTCTATCATGGTTTTATTCTAACATTAATAAAACAAATATGAAGTAGGGTGTTTTTTGCAAATAATCTTATTTTTTTAGTTTAATCCCTTTTTTAATCATAAGAGTTTGACAGATTCTTGTGTTTTTATTAATTTATAAAGCTGTGGAAAAGTTTTATAAGAGTGGATTACATTTTGAATGTCAGCGCTGTTCTTTTTGCTGTGGTCATTCACCAGGATTTGTTTATCTTTCAAAAAGAGATTTAACGACCTTGTGTAAACATTTTGATATGACAGTAAAAGATTTTGTAGAAAAATATTGTCGCTGGGCTGATTATTATTATGGAAGTAAAGTTTTAGCTCTTTTGGAAAAAAAGAATTATGACTGCATCTTGTGGGAAAATGGCTGTTCCTGCTATGAAGCAAGACCAGTACAGTGTTCAACTTATCCTTTCTGGGCATGGATGATACAAGATGAAAAGACTTGGAATGAATGTGCTAAAGATTGTCCTGGAATTAATAAGGGAAAATTGTGGTCGGTAGAAGAAATTGAAGAAAATAGAAAGAAATATGTAGAAAATATTCCTCTCCGTAAAGAAGAAGTAGAAGAAATGATTAAGAATGGACTCTAAGGCCTTTTTTACCATGGCCCAAATATGTAATTTTTGGAATTAGAAAAAAATATTTTTTACAAAAATTTCAATTCCGATTCCAATCAAAATAATACCGCCTAAAATGGCTGCTTTATTGTTTAATTTTGTGCCTATCTTCTTTCCAATTAAAAGACCTATCATACAGATTCCAAAAGTTACTATTGCAATTATCAAAGATGTCATGATTGCTGATAGTAGCTTGTAATCTGCAATTGTAAAGCCAACAGAAAGTGCATCAATTGAAGTGGCAATTCCCTGAATAATTAGTGTTATAAAAGGTAATTTTCTGTCAGATTCTATTTCTTCGTCCTTATTTTTTATACCTTCTATAAGCATTTTTCCCCCAATATAGGCAAGGAGGATTAAAGCTATCCATGGAATAAATTTATCAAATGATTGAAAATAAACAACTATTGTGTGGATACAAACCCAGCCTATCATAGGCATGATAAACTGAAAGAGTGCGTAAACTCCTGCAATCATATTCATGCGTAAGATTTTCATTTTTGGTTCATTTAAGCCATTTGTCATTGATACTGAAAAAGCATCCATTGCCAGTCCAATACCAAGAAGAATACTGTTTATAATGAACACAAAGTCCCAGTTCATAATAAGCTCCTGCGCAAAATAATTGCAAAAACAATATAAAATAAAAGAAAATTCTTGGTCAATGAGCTTGTTTTAAGTTTACTTATTTATTGCGTTAAAATAAAAAAAACTTCCTGAAAATCAGGAAGTTTTTTAGCGCGAGCGGCGGGGCTCGAACCCGCGATCTCCGGCGTGACAGGCCAGCGCGATAACC
>CAMGTC010000219.1 GCA_946061765.1 uncultured Treponema sp. | reverse complement strand
CCCATTCGGTTCTTCGATTTATAAATTGTTGAAGGTGCTATTATAACGCAAGGAAAGCCAGCTTTTTGTAAATCTCGGCAAAGTTTATAACCGGTAGGTCCAGTTTCATAACCAATAAGGAAGGGGAAAGCAGAGCCGGTTGTTTTAATAACGGATTTAATGTAATTGATTGCATTCTTTGAACCAGCTTCACTTTTATGTTCTGCGAAAAAACTGTCTTTTTCTTTTGCATAAGCGCAGTAAGAATAAGAATCTTTGTGGACATCAATCCCAATATTATACTATTCATGTAATGTCTCCTTTTTGCATGAGGTAATGTCATGCTTTGTTTTTTTATTTTATTCAATTGTAGGACTAAATCCTCGATTTTGCAAAACTGTGAGGCACTACATATTGTTCTGTGGGAGGGAAGGTTTTATTTTATTCAATTGTAAAGAAGAATATATACCTATTTCTTAAAACTCTGGTGGATGAACAAGAATAACGCCATCACACATTTCAGTCTCCAGCTGATCTTCAGTTAATGGTAGATGATATATTTTTGCATCTTTTGATTCCAAATTATGTCTCATACTAAAGCCATATCCATTTTTTTCACTTTCCGCAAAAATTTCATTTTTGTCAAAAGAAGAAGCAAGATGATAAGTGTTTTGATTTCTATCTTTTATAGTAATAAATAATTTCAAGTCATTTTCACCATCTGATGAATCAATAAAAAAATCATACTTGTAGCCATCTAGTTCAAATATCAAGCTTTTTTCATTGCAATCTGGGTTACTAATGAGTACACCATTAATTCTCGTTTCGGAAATTTCATTCTTCTTGCATGAAAAAAATAATACTGAACTAATTATAAGGAGTTTCCCCATCAATCGAAATATTTTTGTTTGGTTTCCAATCATCTTTAGATCCTTCATTAAATAAAGAAAGAAACTCTCCGATTAAAGTTTTTAGCTGCTCTTGATTTCTCGCTTCTATGAGAAAAATGCAGAGAATCCTCAGTTATTTTTTTTAAATATTTTACTTTACAAATTCTATTGTTTTAATTTTTTGATTTTTTAAGCAATTTGTCTTTTATAACTAAAACCTCCAGAACCTTTAAATAATTTCCATCCGGATCAATATACTTAATCGGATTATTCGCAGCATACGCATACAAATTGTAATTGATGGGACTTAAAGACAATTATAAATGTATAGTGAAAAGCAGAAAAGTTCTCAAACAAGATTTACATTTTTTAATCATATAATTTGCTAATTTCTTCCTGGTATGTTAAATCTACTATACTGACAGTAAAATCTTTCCCATCTTTTATAAAAGTATATAAAAAGTTATTCTGTTTAAATTCTATTTGTTCAAACTTCCTAAGTTTCATAAAATCAAATTTTTTATCAAAAATATTATATCCAAGTATTTCGTCTAATGAAACATTCCATCTATTTATCTGTGTTAATTTGTTCTTATAAAAATATAATATATATTCTTCTTCATCTCGATTTTCTGTTTTACTAAATATTTGAATCAGACCCTTAGGATGCTCTCCAATTAAAAATTCTTTTGAATTTTCTTTAAGCTTAATTTTTACAGTATCAATTGAATCATTAAGTTTTATGTCACAAAAAAAAGTATTTTCTTTATCCTCAAATTCAATTTCAATTGAAGTAAAAAAATTGATCGTTTCATCTTTTGAAAAATTAGATGAGTCAACAGTTTCAGTTACTTTAACTTCTTTCTTAGTTTGACTTTTTAAGTCATTTTCTTTTGCATTCTTTCTGCAAGAAGAAAAAAGTGACAGTACAACAATTAATGTTATAAAGATTTTCATAATCTATACCCTAGCCTTTAGTTTAAATCTTTTGAAAATTTTACAATAGTTGGTTGACTACCCCAGTATATAAATAAACATGACACTGCAAATAATAGTAAAAAAATCACATACCTAATTTTCATTTTATCCCCCATGCTTTTTGAAGCGTTTGCACACCATAAAAATCAATTTTATAAACGAAGCCGTGATACGACAGTATATCAAGAATCAGAAAAATGCTGACCGCATAGCAGACGGTTGCTAGAAACTAAGGTGAAATGCGCTGTATTGCAATTTTTTTTATGAAGCTCTGGAGAAATTAGGATATTTACAGAAACTTTGTATGCTTTTTCAGGTTCTTTTCCTTAATAGTATCGAAAGTACTCATCGGCTATAGTTCTTCTGACTTTTAAAGTAATCATCTAATTCTTTTATATATAGGGTTTTCTCCTTTTCAATATCTTTCCTCGTATAATCTTCAAACGGACAGTAAAATTTATAACAGATTCGAAAACTATAATCTAATTCATAATGAATCTTAGGTATATCATCATCGTCATGCTCAAATTTTATCGGGGAATCATGGAAGACTCTGTTCAATCCATTCATTACAATTTGACCATTGACCACAATTGAAAAGAAAGAATTTTGATATGCAATTTTTTCAAATATTGAACGATAATGCCTAGAAAAATTATATCCAGGATCAAAAACTATTTCATCATCAGCATAATTTAATAAATCTGAATGTGTATAAAAATATAACGAATGAGAGTCTTTATCATAGCCAGAAAAAATATGTAAATCTAAAATCGTATGAACTTCATACTTATTCAATAAATCTACTAAACTAGTTGAGTTTAACACATTTAAATTTAATTCTTTGTCTGGAGCCCAAAATATTATTTCAGAAATTTTTTCGTTATTCTGTGCTGACACACTATAATTTAGTATCATAAATATCACCAAGATAATAATTGGTTTAAGTTTCATAGTAATTCCCCTTATTTAGTTCTTTTCATCAACTGAACCAGTATAAGATGTGTAATTGTTTATATATTTTCTTTTTTCTTCACTAGTCATTTTGTCTACTTCTGCATTGGATTTATACACTTTTGAGAAATTTTTAAGCCAATTTTGAGCAAACTCATAACAACTTAATTTTTTATTAGCACGTTTTTGATAAAAAAATGAAAACTTAGAACTTGGAACAATATTTCCGTTACTATCAACAGCAGATTCGTTTTTGGCCGTTTCGCAACCTTGTCCAAAAATCCATTCATTTCTAGTCGTTAATCCTGGTTGAGTTTCTAAATCAGGGCTATAATATGGATCTATAACATAATCAGTACCATCAATTGTAACCTGTACTGAAATATGATAACTGAATTTTCCCTTCTTATCAGGAGTATCTGGGTTATCCACAATGATATAC
Source organism: uncultured Treponema sp. (assembly GCA_946061765.1). Lineage (GTDB taxonomy): Bacteria > Spirochaetota > Spirochaetia > Treponematales > Treponemataceae > Treponema_D. The sequence goes on along the minus strand of CAMGTC010000219.1, from coordinate 1,702 downwards.
ATTATATCAAAACTTTCTTTATTTAATTCTTCAGCAAGAATTGTAGCACGTGCAAAACAACCATCTGTTGGACAATTTCGATATAAATTTATTTGATTTATAGTCCCTCTGTCATGTACTTCCTTTGCTAATTCCTTTAATCTAGATAAATTTGGACTTCTACCATCCGGGTCTATATAGAGTACCGGGTTATTCCCCGCATAGTGGTACAAATTGCCATTGTTTGTACCAAACCCTGTTTTCTACCTCTCTGATAGTAAATTTAGCATTTTATTTCTGATTTTTCATCAGATGATTTTAAATTTTCTGGAAGATTTCTGTTGTTTCGACGTGAAATCTTCCAGTTTTTTTAATTAAAAGTGCCTTTCTCCAATCAATTTCAATTTGTGGGAGGAAAAAAAACGCCATGAAAGAACTATACAGAATAGTTTTGGGGTATAGTTGCCTTTCAAATTGAGATTGATGTGAATCGCTCATAAATCATACCTAGAAGAGCGGAAAGTTTAATTTAATTCATTTTTTATCTTTTCAATAAGTTGATTTATGTTATCGGAATATTGAGTTTTTACGCTAATGCAATCACAATCTACTAGAATATTTTCCTTAATACTATCTTCTTGTAGAAACATCATCCATAATTGAGTTAATAGTGTTTCTAAATACTTAAAACGCACCTCTTCTATTTTATCAGTGTTCAAATATTCAAATAATTTTTGCTGCATATCTAAAATTAAAGAATATTTTTCTACAGTTGAAAGTTCGATAAAATTCATTTTAAATCCATTGGATTCAATTTGTACAACCTCTGAAAATTGATAGCCATTACCTACAAAGTTATTTATACTTTTATCTGTAGGTTTATATAACGGTATTGAAAATGAATCTATCTCACCATTAAAGTAATTAATCGTAACAATACCTTTATTAGAAATACTAATATTTTTAACGGCAGTATCCTTCAGAGAACAATCATTTTTTAGAATGTAATTACAATTTATATACACTTTACCGTCGCTAAAATTCAAATAACCTGTCCTACGGTAAAGCTTCTTGCCTGTTTTAACATCAAAAACTTCAAAATATCCATCTCCCACAACTGTGAAGGCACCTTCAAATTCAACTAACTGGCCTTGCTCAGAAAGATATAATGAATTTTTTTTTGAAATTTCTTTATAACTGATCGTATACAAATTTTCTAAATCTTTTATATAGTCTGAAAAATCTTGAGTGTATATATTCATTAATGTAAATACTGAAAATAAAATAAATATAATTTTTCTATTCATTTAATGCTCCTTTCGGTTTTCTGTCATCGTTATTGAGAAAAATATTTATACTGTTAATGGCATCGTCAAGAGAAATATTTGGAAATTCAAACTTTTCCGTTGATTGCACTTCTGTCGTAGGATTAAATTTTTCTGGATTATCTTCAATTTCATAAGCGGTGACTTTTGTTATAATTATTATTTTAGTAAAGCCACTATTTTTTTTTACTATTGAATCAGAATTTGGTAACGGAGATATTTTTTGTCTGTCACCAGAAGTTAAAATTTTAATAAATTCTTTCTGAACTGCCGTTACATTGTTACCATAAACTACATTAAAGGAATCTATATGAATATTCTTTGATGAATCATAAAATCCTTCAATTTTAACAAAAAAATATCCAGCTTTTCTTCCATCCGGGTCTGTATACTTAATC
>CAMGTC010000218.1 GCA_946061765.1 uncultured Treponema sp. | reverse complement strand
AATCTTTTTTTATGCTTACCTTTTTTACAGTAATTTCTGGATCGCATTCCTGAACACAATTCATTACCATTTGAATTAAGGCTGCTTCAGAAATTTCAAGTCTTCCTTTTTTAGAAAATTCAGGTTGAACAATTGATTTTTCAACAAGTTTACCAGAACCTTTATTTCGTTTAAAAAGATTTTTATTACTAAAAAAATCCCTGATTGAATCAGTAAAAATCTGAGGATAATTTCTTTTTACTTCGATAGAAGGAACTGGAATTACATGTTTACCTTCAATTTGTCTTGATTTACGGGCCTTTTCTATTTCTTCCGGACTTGCAATATCTTCAATGTGAATTATTTTACTTGGATGAGGAATCTGAAGTCTTGTGGCAATTTTCATTACCATTTTTTCAGAAGTTCCTATAATCATAATTCGTTTGATATGAGATTTTCTTAAAACTTTTGCTACAGAATCGCGGTGTTCTTTATCATCAAAAAGGGCTACTCGCACGGCCCCCATATAAGTTTTTTCTTTTTTTGCAGAATGACCGGCAATTATTTTTTCATCTTGAATTAAAAGTCCATCATCAATAATTGATTCTATTTTATATTCTTCACATAACTGTTTTGAATGGAAACTTTTACCAGTGCCACTTTCGCCAACAAAAGCATACACGGTTATTTTTGAAAAAATTTGCTCTAACTTCTGTATAAAATTAATATTCTTCACAATTTTATTATAATACAAAAAAGCGTTAAAAAAAATATCTAATCAAATTTACAATTACTTTCAGTTAATAATTTTTTGAACTGGGAATCCAAAGGAATTTCTATAGATTGAGGAAGTCCAAGGGGATTATCTTTTGGAAAAGATATTTTATAGGCCTGTAGATAAAAATCTCTTTCTTCATTAATTTTTTTTCCGTCATAAGCAATATCTCCCAAAAGTGGATGCTTATGGAAAGAAGATTGAGCTCTAATCTGATGAGTTCTTCCACTTTTTATATCAAGTTCAACAAAAGTAATCTGCTGGCCTTTGTATAAGCCATGGCCCAGAGGTTTTACAAAGGTCAGGGCAAGTTTTGAATTTAACTCTTTTTGAGAAGATATTTTTACTGTATGAAAATCTTTTGACTTTCCTTCAAGCTGATTTTTATCAATAAAATCTTCCCATTTTTGACTTTCTTTTAGATTTCCCTGCAAAATTGAATAATATTTTTTAGTAATATTATGATTTCTTAAATTTTCAGAAAACCATTTTGCTCCCTGTAAACTCATTGAAAAGGCAAGAAGTCCCGAAGTTTTTTTATCTAATCTATGAAGAGGACCAGGTTTAAAAGAAAGTGATAAATCTGTATTTTTACTTTTAAAATAATTAACAACTTTTTTATCTAATGAATTTTTGTCACCGTGAACTAATAAATCATAATTTTTATCAATAATCAAAATATCTTTATTTTCAAAAACAATTTTAATTTCTTCAAAATCATTTTTTATTTTTTGATTTGGGCTGGCATTTTCTTTGTTAGCTGAAAGTTCATTATCTTGTAAGATAAAAGCTGCAATAGAAATTTCATCATTTTGTAAAACTTTACTTTCTGGCTTTGCTTTTTTACCATTTAGTTTTATTAATCCTTTTCGCAAATATTTGTAAATTTGAGAAAGGGGGAGATTATTTATATAAATACGTAAAATCTTATCAAGTCTACGGTTAGAATCATTCATTCAGGCTTTTACAATTTTAAAATCCATATACACAGTATACTTTCAATAAATAAAGACTACTAGTAAATTTCACTTTCTAATGATAAAATATATATAATTATGAATGAAGTTTTGCCCCCTTTTTCGGCACAAGTAAAATTGTTTTTTACAAATCCAGTTTTTTTAGCTGCTGTTACTAGCTGGCTATCTGCACAATTTTTAAAAACTGCCATTAAATTAATACTTGGAAAAATTCATTCTTTTAAAGAATTGTTAGAAATGATGCTGTGGACGACCGGGGGAATGCCTTCCAGCCACTCTGCTATGACAACTTCGCTTTGTGTTACTTTGGGGTTTAAATGTGGAATAAATTCAAATATCTTTGTTTTCTCTCTAATGTTTTTCTTTGTCGTAATAAGAGATTCTTTTGGAGTAAGAAGATCAAGCGGAATCCAGGCAAACAAAATTAATCAAATTGGAGAAGAATTAAAGGAAAAAGAAGTAATTAAAGAATTCAAAAAAATGAAGGTTGTAAACGGACACACTCCTATGGAAGTTGTTTGCGGCTGTCTTCTGGGAATTCTAATAGGACTTTCATACTCTTTACTTTACTAAAATAATCATGCTTAAGATGAAACTATATCAAAAAATTCTTGCTTCTATCCTGTTTATTTCAACTTTTGTACTCATTGGTATTTTTAAAAATCTTCCAACTGGAAAGCTCTGGAATAACTATACAATTTTATATGTTGAAAAAGAAACTTCAGACTCTCTTGTAAGTCAATGTCTTAGAGAAAATGGAATTCAAGAATTTATTTCATTAAACAATCAGTTTTTACCAGTCAGATTTAGCCTTTTTTCTCCAGAAGTAAGTTATTTTCAATCTAATATTGATAATCCTGCTTTTTCTTACATTAAAAACAGAAATGCTTATTTTTTTGATAAATCAAAAACTTACAGAATTTATTATATTCCAGCTGAATATAAAAATAAATTAAACAAGGTAGTAAAAGACTTATCCGGCTATAATAAATTTTCAGGATTAGATTCATCCTTATCTTATCCATTTGTTTTACCTCTTTTGATTTGTCTGATTTTTTTGCTTTTTACCTTATTTTCCCGACATAAAATACTCTTTATTTTATCCGCAATACAATCAATTTTATTTATCTTTTGTAATCCCTTTTATCAACTTGGAATAGCAGTTATTATAAACTTATTAGTATTATTTATGATTTCAAATTTATGGCGAAGAAAAGGGATTTTTAACAGACTTTCTAAAATATATCTTCTTGGAATAATGTTGATTTTAGGAATTATTTCTGCTTTTGCATGTGGAATAAAAATTGCTTTAATCTATTTACTTTTAATACTTTCAAGTGCAGCTTCTATTCTTTTGTACAATGAAATTGAAACTTATTTTAGAGAAAAAAAATCCTTTGTCCCAATTTATATTGTATCTGCAAAACGCACGTCTCTTTTTGCTAATAAATCAAAAGTAGTTTTATCTGCAAGTATTTTAGTTTCAAGTTTTATTCTTTTATTCTTTTTTCTTTCTGTTTTTACAAATTTTTCTTCATCCTCAAAAAAAATAAGTCTTCCGGCTATTAGTAAAAAAAGTCAGAGTCAATTACCAAATCTTGAAGATTATTATCGGTGGTATTGGAATGTGGAAGCTGGTCCATATTTATCTTTAAATAAAAATGAAGGTTTTGATAAAATTTCTTATCCAAGATATAAAAAAGACGGAAAAAAAATTGTGGAATATCAGGAAACTTTAATTTTTGACCAGGAATATAAAAACAATCTCTATTCTGAAATTGATGATTTAAAATATTTATCTCTTGAAAAAATGTTAAAATCTCAGGGGAAAGATTGCTCTATATCTTATAAATCAACCAGTACATATAATATTTCAATATTTGGAATTACAATTCTGTTAATTTCTTATTTGATATTACTATTTTTCTCTATTTCTATTATTATTAAAAAGGGCCTTAAAAAATGACATTTTCAGTAGAAATTTCAAATGTTGTAAAGAATTATAAAAACCTTGAAACAGCATTTTTGCCACACAATATAATTATTCCTCTCAAACTTGAAGATGATACAAGTTATACACCTTGCGTAAAAGCTGGAGATTTAGTTGAAGAAGGGCAGGTAATTGCCGTTAATTCAAAAAAAGTAAATCTTCACTCTTCTGTTCCTGGAAAAGTTATAGATATTATTCCATGCTATTGTTCAAACGGAAAACAATATTTTGGAATAAAAATTGAATTTGGCGGAAAATTTTCTTATACAGGTAAAATTATAAAGGAATTCCAGGCCCAGGAAATTGTACCAATTCTTGTAGCCGACAAATTAATTTCTTATGGTATTTTTAATACTTTTAATCTGGCAAAAATTCAAAATCTGGGACTTCAGATAAAAGAAGCAAAAAAATATGAAAATCTTATTGTAAGGCTTTTTGATGAAGATAATTATCGTTTTACAGATTTTTTGATTGCCAAATTTTTTATGGATAAACTTATGATTGCTGCAAAAACTCTTGCATCAGCAATTTCGGCCCAGGGAATTATCTTTGCATTCAATAATAAATCTGAAAACAAAGAAGCACTTTTAAAATTGCATGATGATAAAGTTCACTTTATTGGAATGAATATTAAAAGATATCCTTGCGGAACTGAAAGAGAAATTATGTCTGCCTATATTAGAAATCAGAGCATAAAAAAATCAGATAAATTTAAGATTTCAAAAAAGGATTTATATATTGACGCTTCCACTTTATATGAAGTTTATAAGGCAATTAATAAAGATATGCCTCAAATGAGCAGACCTGTATTTATTTATGGAAACTGTTTACAGGCCTCTGCAATCTTAGATGTAAAAATTGGAACTACAATAAAAGATATCATTAACCAAATTGGTGGTTTTACAAAAGAACCAAAAATTATTGTAATAAACGGATTAATCAGTGGTAGTAGAGTACAAAGTCTGGATACTCCGATTACAAAAGAAGTAAAATCTTTAACCTTCCTTTCAAAAGAAAAAAAGACTGATCAGAATATTTTTAACTGCATCAACTGTGGAAACTGTAGATTTATCTGTCCTGTAAAAATATCTCCAGATTTAATTTACAATAACGTTATTTATTATAAGGAACTTACTCAAAATATAGCCCTTTCATCAATTAAATGTACAAACTGTGGGTTATGTAATGTTAACTGTCCTTCTCGTTTACCTTTATGTCAGACCATTACCTATTTAAAAAATAAATTATTAAATGATGAAGAAAATAATAATTCTGAATCAA
>CAMGTC010000217.1 GCA_946061765.1 uncultured Treponema sp. | reverse complement strand
GCATTACGAAGGGCAGGACTTTCAACTCTGGAAATGGAAGTTTATGACAGTAGACGAAAAATACCTTTGAGTGATGCAATTTACAGAATAGAAGAATCTCTTAAAAGAAGTAAAAATGCCTATCTTCAGATTAAAAAAATTGATTTAGATTATAAACAGAAAAAAAATCTTACTGATAAAGAAAAGAACCGTGATTTATGGAATTTACTTGAAGTAAATTATAATGACACTCCTGAATTCAGAACTTTGTTAGTTCAGTATGCGGTTAATTTTCTCCTGGCAACAAAACAATATGATGATGCCTGGAGATTGTACAGGAATTATCTGGACGAAATATTAATTTTTGACGAAAAACAATCTTTCTGGGATTCTTTTATTTCTCAGATGAAAGGTCTGAAACTTCCAATGGTTGAAATTGCAGCCTGGTTTGCCGCTTTTAATCAGTTGGAATCTGAAAGTGTAAGAATTTATGAATATTGTGTTTATGAAAGTGGAGGAATTTTAGATAAAGATATGATTTCTCCTTATGTTTCAACAAGTGCCGCAATGAATCTTGCAAATATATATTATTCTTTGGGTAAAAAAGAAAAAGCCATTGAATTGTATGGAAAAGCAGCCGGTAGAGAAAGTAAAAATACTATTAGATCTGAAATTTATTATCGTATAGCCCAGATTTATATGGCTCTTGGTGATTCTAAAGCTGCACTTAGAGCTTGTGATTATTCCAGAGATTTATTCCCGGGAAATGCAAAAGCCGGAGTTCTAAAAGATAAAATTTTAAGTAAATAGTCTTAAGGGACTTTTTATAAATCTAGGGGTAGATATAAAAAAAGAGTTTTGTTTTATAAGCAAAACTCTTTTTTTGTAAGTTTTAATTTTATTACTCCCAGCCAAATGTTGCAGGTGGTTTGTTTGTAGCATCAAAGTACAAGGCATCTACAAAAGGAAGTGAAGTAATTTTTTCTATGATTGTTCCCATGATTTCTTTTGGAAGATAAGCAAATCTTGCTGTCATAACATCTTCAGAAATTACTGGACGTAAAACAAAAGTTGCATGGTCAGGACAAGATGCATATGGTAAATCAATTGTAAGGTGCTGGAAAATCTGATTGTAATAACCTGATTTATGTAATTCAGTTAGAACAATATTATCTACTTCTCGCAGTTGATCTAATCTTCTTTTATCACAATATCCTGTCTGTAGTTTTAAATCTTCATTTTTGATTTTTGGATTCTGATATAATTTAATACAGGTACGGTTGATGTATTTTGCAGCATTTGTAATGGTAGATGATGCTTCTTCGATTTTTTCTCTCTTTCCAGGGAAGTGTCTTACACCCATTTCAGCTGATTTTTCACCGCAAGGCCATTCATCTTGGGCGGCAGGACCAAAGTCCAAAATAGCTGGAAAACGGTAAGTTCTAAAATCACCCTGAACACCAACAGAACGTACAGGAAGTACATCTCTTGTAAGATTAGCCGAGCAGTGCTCACAGAACATATCAAGTGCAATATCAGATAATTCTTTTTTTGCAGATGAATATTCCTGGTCGTCTTTTTCATTCCAAGATTTGCCGTCATAACACAAAACATTAATTGAAAGTCCAGGACCTGGGAAAGGATGACGCATTACAAGCTGTTCAGAAAGTCCAAGTTTTTTACCAATAGAACGAACTTCATCTTTATAAAGATCGCGGATTGGTTCAATAATCAGGCCTTTTGCAATAAGCTCCTGAATGCCTGAAACACGGTTATGATGAGTTTTAATTGTGTTAGAATTTTTTGTTCCGCCAGATTCAATGATATCAGGATAAAGAGTACCCTGGGCCAAAAGCCATTTATTATCATCAAGATGCTGTTTTGCAACTACTTCGTTACGAACAGTGATGAAGTTTTCTCCAACAGCCATACGTTTTTTCTGAGGGTCTGTAAGGCCTGAAATTGCTTTTAAAAAACTTTCAGAAGCATCTTCTACAATAAAGTTGTTGAAACCGAACTTGTGGTAGGCTTCTGCAACCTGGGCAGATTCATTTTTACGCATAAAACCGTTATCAATATGAAGGCCAAGAACTCTATCCTGACCAAGCGCTTTGTTCAAAAGTGCAAAAGCAATAGTTGAATCTACACCGCCAGAAAGGAAGAGCAAAACGTTTTTATCACCGGCTTCTTTTTTAATATTTTCAAGAATGATATTTAATACAGTATCCTGATCCCAGTTCTTTTCCATTCCACAGTAGTTTGCAAAGTTCTGGAAAATCTGGTTTCCACAAGGAGTGTCTTTTACTTCGCAGTGGAACTGAAGACTAAAGCGTTTTTTAGAAAGATTCTGAGTTGCGGCAAAAGGACAGTCTTTTGTTGAACCAACAACTTCAAATCCTTCTCCAAGTTTTAGAACTCCATCCTGGTGACTCATCCAAACCTGCTGACTACCTTCAACGCCCTTGAAAAGTGGACACTTTGCGGAAGAACCATTCATGTCGTCTGCAAAATTTAACTGGGCAAAACCAAATTCACCAACTTCAGCCTTGCCAACTTTTCCATTGTAACCAAGCTGAACAATGTAGTGACCGTAACAAAGGCCCAGAATTGGAATATCAAGATTTAAGATTTCTGAATTGAATTCCGGAACTTTTTCATCATAAACAGAAGATGGACCACCGGAAAAAACTATACCCTTACAATTTTCAAAAACAGATAAATCTGTAGAAGGAAGGGCAATTTCTGAATAATAACCTAACATACGGAAGCGCTTAGCAATTAAATGTGCATACTGGCTTCCAAAATCTAAAACGATGATTTTATCTCGTGACATATAAGATTCCTGTGGAAGATAATTGTGGGAGTTTTTGTATCCAAGTAAACAAAACTCTGTAAGCAACTATGCCTTTGGCAGAGTTGCATCATATAAAGAGATTATAGTGAAAATTGAGGGAATGGGGAATAGAAGATTCTTATACTTCCAGAGCAAACGCATTATAAAATGATTAGTTGTAATATCTGGCTCCCGGTCGTGATTCACAGGTCAAAAACGCGCAATAATGCGCTAGACGTTTTTTGGGGTATAGAAACTATTATAATGCCGCTCTCGCGGCAGCCCCAAAAAAAGTCTTTTTGCCCTGTGTCTCACTCCCTCGCGCCAACTTTTATGAAAATATTATTTATAATGCGTTTGCCCTGTAGATATCTGCTAGTTTTTTATAATGCGGAAGCCCTGCTTACACTTCTTCGTCTTCTACATTATCTTCAATTTCATCATCATCTGGAACTTTTCTTGTAAGGTCTTTTTGATCAGAAATTTCTTTTGGGTATTTATGGATTTTAGTAAATTCATTAACTCTGTTAATTGCCTTCTTTGCAACTCTGGCATCTTTTTGAATAATCTGCATAAATTCTTCTTCCGAAAAAGATACAATTTCGCATTTTGTTAATGCTATAGCGGATCCCTGATAGAATCCGTTTATAATACACTGTGTTTCACCAATTAAATTTCCTCTTTCGATATAGGAAACACTGCCGTCGGAGTGAGTTTCGCTAATAATTCCTTTGTGTAAATAAAGAACGGCATTTACTTCTTCGCCTTTGTTAAAGATTTTTTGTCCGGCTTCATAATAAATTGTATTATCTTCATTTTGTAAAATAGAAGGATTAATAAATAACATTCGTATAAAAGATTGTCCAAGTCCGGCATCTAGATCTTTTGGTAAAAAATAAATCTGACTTTTTAACAATTGATCAAAGAATTTTGTAACATAAATGGTCTGTGCAAAAAATAAGAAAAGAACAAAGAAAAAATAAACTTTTACAATCATAATAATTATGGAGGAAATTGTTCCATAGACAAAATTATAATTTGATCTGTTTATCAGTGAATCAAAAAGTTTTACAAGTCCATAAAAAGTGACGGTGTTTAAAAATGAGCAGATAAAACAAGTTTTAAATGAAGGAAAAACTCCAGATAAAAATTTATAGGCCATAAGGGTACAAATGAATAAAATAAAGTACATAACAATTGTTGCAATTACATTTGAACTGGTTCTTGATAAAAATGGCCATTTTTGAATTATTTGTTCGAAAATTGGTTGATGTAAAAGTTTTCTTAAAATAAAAGTTGCAAGTATCAAAAGGGCAACAAGAATAATAAAAGCAAATTCTGAAATTAATGTAACAGCCTGAATCCACCAGTTTTTCTTTTTAGTTTGGGAACCAAAAATCCTTTTCATTGCAAGTACAATAGAAAGATTTAATTTTCGTGCAATCCATATTACCCAAAAGATAAGAAGAATATCTACTGCGGAAAATTGATGTTTGGAAAGCAGATTAATTTGAACTATAGATGAAAAATCTAGCATTGGAGAAAGGTTGTTTAAAAAATCCTGAAAATGTTGAATTGCAACGGGAGATACTCTTATTACGCTAAAAACTATAGAAGTAATTATCAATAAAATGGGGATAAATGAACAGATAAATCCATAAGAGCAAGATGATGCACTTTCCCACAGTCCATTTTGATTAAAACAGGAAAAGCTAAGGTATATAAATTGACCTAATTTTATACTAAAAGGAGATTTTGTTTTTTTTGTGCCTTTATTTGATTTACTCATAAAATTTTTAGACTCGTATATAATAATAGCAGAATTTTACATAAAAAAGGGACTGACCAATTAGTGTAGGCAAGCTGAACTTGATTCAGAATCTACGCTATATACAGTGCTTAGATTCCGAAACGAGTTCGGAATGACGCTACGCAACGAACTTTTTGGTCAGCCCCTAATAAAGAATTCTAATTTAAATAAATTAGAAATCGGCTAATTTTGGAGCTCTTGGATATGGAATTACATCGCGGATATTTTCCATTCCTGTTACATAACGAATTAAGCGTTCAAAACCAAGTCCAAATCCTGAGTGTGGAACTGTACCAAATTTACGAAGATCCATATACCAGTTATAGATTGATACATCCATTCCGCGGCGTTCAATTTCTGCTTTAAGTTTATTGTAATCTTCTTCGCG
>CAMGTC010000216.1 GCA_946061765.1 uncultured Treponema sp. | reverse complement strand
ATATAAAAAAATATCCTGAAATCAACGGTCATAAAACCCAGGGACTTTCACTTCTTACAGATTCCTGGTACTGGTATGTATGTCTTTCAAATCCAGGAAATTTTGTAATCGGTTATCCAGATGACGGACAGTGGATTGTAAATCAAGATACTATGCAGGCCACTTATAAATTTTTAAATCCTGATATGAAAATTTTTTACAAGTGGCTTAATAAAATCTATTATGAAGGTCTTCTTGATCCTGAATCTTTTACTCAGGATATAAGTTTGTGGAAGTCAAAAATAGAAAATGGTATAGTTTTATCAACTGCAAGTCCTGATTATTTATTAACTGACAGTAAAAAATATTTAATTCAAAATTACCAGGATTCCAGAACATTTGCATATCTTCCTGTTATGGCAAATTCTAATTTTAAAGACCAGAATTTAAAAGATTATGGTTATTCAGGAGGCTGGGGAATTGCAATTTCTTCTTCATGTAAAGATAAAATTTCTGCTTTTAAATTCCTGGACTGGATGTGTAGCGAAGAAGCTCAAATTTTAACTAACTGGGGCCGCGAAAATATTGATTATTATTATCAAGATGGTGTAAGAAAGTCATTTCCAAATGTCGATTCAAGTATAGGTGTGGGAAAATGGGTTTATCCTTTTCCTCAGGCAGGTGAAGGATATCTTGATTCTACCGGAAATCCCATGGCTAAAGTTTCTCGCAGTGAAATTATTCAAAATTATACTCAAACTGAAATTGATACTTTGAATGCTTACGGTGTAGAAATTTGGGCAGATTTATTTACCCAGCCAGAAAATTTACAGGTTTCTAAGCATGGTCAGGTTTGGCAATATCCACTCAATCCTCAGTTAAATGATTTAATTAATAGAGTAGATGAATATGTAAAGAAATCTCTAATAAAAATGATAGTTGGCCCTCAAAACTCTTTTGATGCTTCCTGGGAAGAAATGAAAAAAAAGATAATTTCTATGGGAATAAAAGATGTTGAAGAGGAGATTACTAAATTAATCCAGATGAAAATTAAATTATGGTCTTTAGATTAAAGCTCTTTACCATAAAATTCTTTATATTTATTACACCAGGCCTTGTAAGATTCTTCTTTTAAGAATTTTGTATTTTCTGCTTTAGTTTTATCTTTAACAGGAAAAATAGCTGGTAAAATATTTACAATAAAATCTGGTATATCTAATTCGGATTTTTTATTTTCTTTATCTTTAAAAGTAATAAAAATAGGTAAAACAGGTACATTATTTACTGCTGCATAATGAAATGCACCGTCCATAAAAGGTCTTGGTTTTTTATAACACCACCATTCAGAACCTTCCGGGAAAAACAAAACGCTTGTTTTACGCTTAAGATAATATTTTATTGCATCACTGAATTTTTTAACCATTTCTTTTGAATTCTTAAAAGGTAAAATTCCATCAGCTCTCATCATTGCACCTAGAAAACCAGAACGGTTATTGAATTCTGCTGTCATTATTTTTAATTTTCTAAAATCTGTTGCATAATTTACAACAAGTCCATCAAACTTATTAATATGGTTACAAATTATAATAGCTGAATCTATGTCTTTAAGATTTTCTTTACCATTTACAATTGTTCTAAATACTTTTTTATTTAATTTTTTTGTAAATGCCTTTAAGTAAAAGGTTCTTTCCAAAAAGTAGAAGAAATTCCTAAAAGGTCCAGGAATATAAGGGTATTTTTCTGTTACTGGCAAAGAACCTTCAGATGTAATTGGGTCTAAATGAGCATTAAATGTTTGATTTTCTTCTGCTATCTTAATCTTATCTAGAGTTTCTTGACTGCTTTGTGCTAATAAAAAATAATCCATACTTAATATTATAAACTATTTTCTAAATCTTTTGTATTATTTTGCTCTTTCTTCAAAGGCAGAATCAACTCTTTTAATTGAATCCCATTCAAGTTTCTTTTTAGAGAAAATTGATTTGAAGACAATTTTAGTATAGCCTAAATAAAAAATAGGATGATAAAAAAGAACTTTAAGAAAATCTCTATAAGTCAATTTTGTATCATTTCTTGCAATAAATAAAGCTACCAGTGTCATTACAAGATAAGCTGAATAAACAATACCAATTGCACTAAAAGCAATACCCAAAAGTTTCCAGCTCCAAATGCCTCTAAAAATCTTATTAAAAGCAAAAACTGCAATATTTATAATTCCAAGTCCTAATTCAATTGCAACAAAGAAATATACTATCCAAAGACTAAAGATAAAATAATTATCAATTCTACAGTGTAATGATTTATTGGCAAGCATTCGCTTTGCATAAATAAAATCTGAGTGGATAAGACCATTCATCCATCTGTTTCTTCTTTTATTTGTTTCTTCAAGAGAAGGAGCTTCCTGCATGTAGAACTGAGCATAAGAATAATAGAAAGTTTTCCATTGATTTACACAACAGTCTCTTTGGAATTCCATATCTTCTGTAAGAGTCTGATTATATTTCCAACCGCCAATTTCTTTTATGATTCTATAAGAAATAAAAATACCAGTTGAAATAGTCATTGTTGTAAAACCATGGTCACTCTTCCAACGGTTACCCATATCGTCCATTAAAGTCCAGATAAGACCATTTGAAGCTGTAATAAGGTTAGAATCTTTTCCGTTATTTAAGAAATAATTTCCTACTACTTTTTTAGCATTAATAACTTCTGCACCAGATGCCATTGCATTATTCATTTCTTCAAGGAAGTTGTCTTTTAGTACACAGTCTGCATCTACAATAATAACTCCGGCATATTTTTCTGGATATTTTTCAATAAGCTGCTTAAATGTGTAATCTAGACAATTACCTTTACAAGTTTGAGTTTCATCTACAAAAACTTCTGCACCGTATTTATGGCCATATTCAATTACAATGTCATTTGGATCTTTTACTACAATATAAACATCAAATAAGCTTTTATCATATGTTTGATTTTGTAATGAATTCAACAAAGGTAAAACAGCATCACCTTCATTTCTTGCAGGAATACAAATTGCAAATTTATTTTTTTTAGTATTAATTAATTTTTTTTGTGCTTTTAAAGACGCAAACCAACAAAATACTCTTGGTAAATAGAGTATTAAAAAAATACATAATGTGTATATAATAGCCTTGTATGTAAACATACTTTAATTATTGTTTAAATTCTTTCCTTAGTCAATATTTATTTTGACAAAAGAACAAAATGTGTCTATTTTGTTATATTGAGGTTTTGTTGAATTTATAATAAACGAACAGCACTTTGCTTTTTATGGGAGTGTAAGATAAAACCGCTAAAATAGCGCGGCTTTATCTTACTTAAGTTTGCGTTGCAAACTTATTTATTAAACTGCTGTTCCTCATTGCATTACGGAACAGCGTAAAAAGTCACTCGATTGTTGAAACAATCTTCTTGACTTTTTATATGGGAGAAATAAAATAAATGCATTTAACTTTATATTTATGGACTTTAGGATTATCAGTTCTGGCAGTAAATCTTGTAAATATTTTTTGTATTCCAAGTGATTATGCTTTGTGGCAGCTCCTTTTATTTGGAATTTTAAATCCAATTGCAATATTTGGAATTGATGCCCTTGTTGCAACAGTAATTCATAAAATGCCTGCAAAATATTTTTCCCCATATAACAAAGCTTATAAAAATTTCAAATGGGAAAAAAAATTTTATAAAGCAATTAAAATTGTAAAATGGAAGGATTATATTCCAGATACTGGAAAAATGACTACAGGTCTTTCAAAATCAGAAATTGCAAGTACACAAACAGATTATCTTTATCATTTTCTTGTAGAAACTTGTTATGCAGAAACAATTCATATCTGGATGGCTTTAGTGGGAATAATCAATATTTTAATTATGCCAAAAGATTTATTTCTTCCTATGATGCTTCCATTTTTTATCATCAATTTTATATTAAATATTCCTCCAATTTTAATTCAAAGAAATAACAGACCAAAATTATTACATATTTATGAAATTCAATGTCGTAAAGAAAATAAAAATCCCCTGTAATTTTTTTTTGATGAATTTTTTAAAAGCAAAATTTTGACCTAGTGGAATAAAGTCCTTTATTTTGTTATTATAAGAAGATTAGAATTTTTTTTAAAAGGACAAAATATATGAGTTTTAAACCGGTTGATCCAAAAGTCGACTTCCCAAAACAGGAAGAAGAAGTATTAAAATTCTGGCAGGACAATGATATTTTTAACAAGTCTTTAAGCCAGACTGAGGGAGCAGAGGAGTTCGTTTTATACGATGGACCTCCATTTGCTACTGGCCTTCCACACTTCGGACATTTAATTCCATCAACCATTAAAGATATTATTCCTCGTTATCAGACAATGAAGGGAAAACATGTTGAACGCCGTTTTGGTTGGGATTGTCACGGTCTTCCTGTTGAAAATCTGATTGAAAAAGAACTTGGATTAAATTCTAAGCATGAAATTGAAAATTATGGTATTGATAAATTTAACGAAGCTTGTAAAGCATCAGTTTTAAAATATACATCTGAATGGCGCCAGACTATTACACGTATGGGTCGTTGGGTTGATTTTGACCATGACTATAAAACAATGAATCCTGACTTTATGGAATCAATCTGGTGGGTTGCAAAATCTCTCTGGGATAAAGGCCTTATTTACGAAGGAAAATACATTCTTCCATATTGTCCACGCTGTTCTACAGTTCTTTCTACACACGAACTTGCTCAGGGCTATAAAGATGTTCAGGACCAGACAGTAACTGTTCGCTTTAAGATTACTAAAGCTCCTGCTGGAGTAAATGATCCTGATATGGAAAAGGGAAATACTTATTTCCTTGCCTGGACAACAACTCCATGGACTTTGCCTTCAAACCTTGGTCTTTGTATGGGTCCAGATATAGATTATGTAAAGATTTTAGATAAAGAAAGTGGTGATTATTATATTTTTGCCCAAGCTCGTCTTTCTGCTTATTACAAAGATGAATCTGCTTACCAAATTATTTATAGTCATAAGGGTAAAGA
>CAMGTC010000215.1 GCA_946061765.1 uncultured Treponema sp. | reverse complement strand
CAATACAAGAGTTTTTAAAAATTTTGACATTAAGCGCTCCTTTTCAAGGAAATAGACTTTTTCTCATTTACTTATCGGATGAATTGTCGTATTTTATAAGTAAAATTAGTTTTATCGGAAATTATGAGAGGAATTGCCTATGGAAGATACAAATTCATCCAACATAAATAGTTTACAACAGATAATAGATAAAAGCAAAAACATAGTTTTCTTTGGAGGGGCTGGAGTTTCAACAGAATCTGGTATTCCTGATTTTAGGAGTGTTGATGGTCTGTATAACCAAAAGTGGAAATATCCTCCAGAGACAATTATTAGCAGTTCATTTTTTTATAGTAACACAAAAGAGTTTTACCGATTTTACCGCGAAAAATTATTGATTGATGGAATTAAACCAAACGCCGCGCATTATAAACTGGCAGAGCTGGAAGAAAAAGGAAAGTTAAAGGCAATTGTTACCCAAAACATTGACGGTTTACATCAGATGGCTGGAAGTAAAGAGGTTTATGAACTTCACGGAAGTACACTCAGAAATTATTGTTTGAACTGTCACAAATTTTACGATGCCAATTTTATAAGGGAAAGCGAAAATTCACCGGATGGACTTCCACACTGCAATGAATGTTCTGGACTGGTAAAACCAGATGTTGTTTTGTACGAAGAAGGCCTGGATGACACTATCATTCAAAAATCGATTGATGCCATTTCCCAGGCCGATACCCTGATTATTGGTGGAACTTCGCTGGTAGTTTATCCAGCTGCGGGATTAATAAGAAATTTCCAGGGCAAGAACCTGGTGCTGATCAATAAATCTGAAACAGCCCAGGATGCTATTGCAGACCTTGTAATTCACGATTCAATTGGAAAAATTCTTTCGCAAATTAAGGCCTAGAATTTTATATCAAATCCAAAAGTAATATCATAATAGGTGGTAGAATTTGCATGAACAATATGTCCGGCAATGTAAGCATATTCTTTTACACCTCCACATAAACCTCCAAAGTTTGTAGGACAGAAACCTAAATCAAGCTTTAAAGAAAGTGATGAAAGTGGACTAAAATTATTATCTGCAATTTCACCAATGTATTTCTTTAATTTTAAGAAACGCCAGTTATCATATTTTGTTGAAGTAGTATAGTCTGCACCAAAAGTTCCGTTTAATGTAAATCTTAAATCATACAAATAGATAAATGGTAATAAATCTATAGATTTTTGAATTTCACAACCAAATAAAACTGTTTCAAAATTGACAAAAGCAAAGGTTGGGAAATCATAAGAATATGACATAGAAGAAGCAACTTTATCAGCAGAGAAAATACCAGCAAGAACTTTAGTTGGCATATTGTAAGTATAATCTTCTACACATTTGATAGGGATTAATTTTGGAATATAAATTTGTGTAAAGAAACTTATATCTCCACCTTCATAGTAAATTTCTGATTTATCTAATTTAGCATTGTAAACGTAATAAGGTACAAGTCCAAATAAAACTCCTACTTTAGACATTCTGGCAGGATCAGTTTTATGGAAGTTTGAATAATAAAGAACCAACTGATTTTCGTTGTAAATATAATTAGACATATCATATGATTCATAATTACCAATTACACTTCCAAAAAGAGATAAAACTTCTGATTCTGTTGCAGCCTGTTCTGCAAGTCTAGTCTGAGCTTCTGTTTCTGATGCAGATGCACGTCCAATATGGAAAAGTGATTTTGGCTGAATTGTAAGTCCAGAAACTCTTCCAAAAGCAAATGAACTTAAGATTTCTGCACTGGCTGTTGATTGCTTCCAACCATAACGGTCAAATTCAGCATTTCCTGTTACAAAAAAGTTAAAGAGACTTGTATGACTTCCACTTGAATAAGAAAATTCCATACCGGCAGAATTTGTTGCAAACGAATACCCTGCAGTAACAAAGTAATTATTTCCACCCCAAGGATCTGAAGTGTAATAACTAACGCCAATAGGAAGTCCATAAGATTCTTCTGAGTGAGTTGGATCATAAGAAACAGATTTCATTGTTCCGGCAGGAAGGAAAAGTCCTCTTTTTAAGAATTTAAACTGATTATATTTTTCTGCCTTTTCATAAAAATCAGATTGAGTTTCTTTAGCATTTTCTTCTGTTCCTGTTTGTTTAACCTCTTCGTTTGTTTCTTCTGCAGCTGTTTCTTCTGCTTGAACTATTTCTCTTACAGTAGCAACTGCTTCTACACCAGGAAGAGTCCAAATATATTCATCAAGATATGATTCATCACTTGTATCAATTGGATCTGGCTCAAGAGTCAAATCATCCATAGTTAAGATTTTATTTGAAGTATAAAATTCACCAATATAAACAATTTTGTCAGCTTTTTTTACAGGATAGAAAACACCACCAGAAAAATCCTGATTGCTCAAAGCAAAAGTATTTTCTGAAATATTGTAAGAACCTAAACGTGGCATTGTACCTGGCTTAACCCAAGAAAAATAAAGTTTTCCTTCTGAGAAAGACAAATAACGTGCATCCATTCGTTTGTATGGAAGAGCAATTCTTGAAATTTCATTTCCCTGTAAATCTGCAAGGCAAATATAATATTCCATCTTATCTCTTAGAACATAAGCAAAAGTTCCGTCAGCACAATCAACAAAATAGGCTGGA
Organism: uncultured Treponema sp.; assembly: GCA_946061765.1. Classification (GTDB taxonomy): domain Bacteria; phylum Spirochaetota; class Spirochaetia; order Treponematales; family Treponemataceae; genus Treponema_D. The sequence goes on along the minus strand of CAMGTC010000215.1, from coordinate 2,400 downwards.
GTTTGAAGTCTTGTGTATGGAATATAAACAGCTTTTTCTTCTCCAACAATCTTGTTTCCGGCAAAAAGTAATTTTGTAATTCTGATTTTCCAATTTTCGCCCTGATATTTTACAGCCACAAGAAAATAATCATTTCCAGATTTTACAATTGAAGCTTCTGTTAAACCACTTTCTTTTACAGTATAGCTTTTTTTTGTTTGAGTATTGTAAATAGAAACTCTGTAACGTTCACTTCCTGTGTAATCTGTGTAGAAGTTTATTGCAATCAACTGTCCATCTGCAGATTGTCTTGCCTGAGAAAGATAGGATTGTGTAAGAATCTTTTTAGGTTTGATTGATTTTTTATTAGTCTCATTAGGAATAAAATAAAGGCTGGAAGTTTTGCTATCAATGTAAGTAATACCTTTCTGACTTATTGATAAAGATTCTGCCAGTGCGCCTGTTCGATTGTAAATTGAATCTTTACCTGGAGTAAAAAAGTCCTCAACTAAGCCTGTTTCCATTGGATTTGCAGGAATAGAAGGAACTTTATAATCAAAAGCAAATAACTGCCAGGCTCTTGTAAGTTTAATTCCATATACTTTTTTAAAAGAATTTCTAATAGTAATTGATTTGAAGTTTACGCAATCAAACCACCACTGGGCATATTTTTCCAAACCATATTTATCCTGCAACCACTTATGAAAAGCACCGTTGAAATAATAAAAAGAACCAGAAGGATAAACATCACGGCTACCTTGAACATCATTAAACTTAGGAAATCTACCTTCGATTTTAGCCTGTTTTACAGACTGTTTTTCGAATTCATTGTTTAATCGTCCTTCACCATCGGCACTTTCTGCTGTTACTGTTGCCCCTTCTGCCATACCCGAAGTTACAAGCATAAAAGAGGGATTGATTGTATCTCCCAAAACATTATCAACAGACTTCCAGAAATCACTTTTAAGATTGTAAGTAAAATTATGAGTTAATTCATGTTTAAAAGTTTTTAATAAATTGTCAGATTCAACATTACAACTTTCAATTGGATAAGAAACATATAAAACAATGTGATTGTAGAATCCTGAAGTGTAATAAGCATTATACAATTCTACAGAACTTGTAATTGTTACAGGTAATCTGCAAGGAATTTCTCTCTTATACATTTTGGCAATATCCCTGTAGATATCGTCAGCATTTTCGTAAAGAATTCTGGCACTTTCTTCGCAAGATTCTGGATAAACAATATCGAACCATTCAGAAGAAATCATTTTCAAGTTTTTTTCTCCCCAAAGGGCACCACTGGCAGAAAATAAATTACTTGAAAGGAATATTAATAAAATTAGTGAATAAAATTTTTTCATACAATCTCCTGCAAATAAGTCTTTGATTACTTATCTTTATTAGATTAAACAAAAATCAAAATATTTCAAAGACCTGTTGGAATTTTTGCAGGGGATTATATCACTTTAGAAATTAAATAAACAAAAGGAGAATTCCAGTATATATCAACTTCGTTTGTACTATATGATGACTGATTATCAATATAACATTGCATGGGAGGAAGGCCCTGTAATTTTTTTTTGGCAATTGTATCTGCAAGTCCCTGACAGGCTCCACCACTTAGCATTCCCGGCATTGAACTTTTTAGAGCCCCGGAAGGTCTATGATGGGTATGCTTTGGAAAATTACTTCCGTTTCCTGTAAGATAGCAGATATTCAGTGAATTACAGCCCAAAACATAATCTAACTGACGAAAAGCCGCATTCTGATATTCGATTTTTCCTGTAAGTTCATAAGCAAGCAATAAAATATGGGCTTCATCACAAATATGACCATTACTACCCCAGCCCAACCATTCAAGACAAGTTCCAAAAGAAGATTTATTGGAAATATTTAGATTATGCTCGGCTACATCCAAAAGATCCTGCATTAAGGAGTCTTTATATTCCTGATTAAATGAATCATAATCTGCACAGTATTTTAAAAGAATTTCAATTCCATAACCACTAACATTTCCCCAGCCAAATCCCATTCTCCACATTTTAAAAATAGGATTTTCGCATGGAAGATTTATTGCCTGCTGTCTGATTTCCATTGCTTTTTTAAGATAGTCAGGATTTTTTGTTGCAAAATAAAGAGCAGAAAGGGCAAAGAATCTTTCGTCTTTAACATTATTATCGCCATAAGCGCCAGTTGTAATTTCTGGAGGATTTTGGTAAAGCTCATCATCGTGGCTATCCAGATAAGCTTGAGCCTTTAGGGCTGCATTAAGCATTTTTTCTGATAATTCTTTATCAGTCTGGTAAAAAAAACTTGCAAAAGCCAGAAAACCTGCAAAATCGGCTGTGGCACTTGTAGAAACTGGAGCCAGAACTTGAGTTTGTTTTTCTTTTTGAGGCAATACAAAAGCTGGAAAAT
>CAMGTC010000214.1 GCA_946061765.1 uncultured Treponema sp. | reverse complement strand
CCCCGCTCCTTCGCGCCAACATTACGGAAAAGCGTTTATAATGCGTTTGCCCTGACACTAAGGATTTTATAATGAAGATAATTTTGATAAATATTTTTTTTATATTTTTATTTGCAAATATTAACCTTACAGCTCAGTCTCAGGGCGAAATCTTATTTAAACAAAATAAAAGTCAAGAAGCAATTCTTATGCTGGAAGAAGAGGTACATAATGAAAGTGCCTCAGCAGATGCTTATAATTACCTGGGATTAGCCTATTATCAGATTGGGGATTATGAAAAATCAGTTGAAGCTTTTGCCCGTGGATTAAAGGTTCCTTCTACGAATAAAAAAATTCTTTCTTTTAATCAGGGAAATTCTTATTATGCTCTTGGAAATTTTGAAGCTGCTGTAAAAAGTTTTTCATTAGCTTTTGCGGCTGATTCAACTTATTATCCGGCTTTATTGAATCGTGCAAATTCTTATTTGATGTCAGGTAATTTAGAAGCAGCTCTTGGGGATTATAAAAAATATATAGCTTGTAATCCCTATGATGAACAGGCAGATAAAATTAATCAGATGATTAATGCAATTTTGAGTGAATTAAATCGTCTGGAAGAAGAAGCTAAAATGGCGGAAATTGAAGCTGCAAAAAGGGCAGAAGAAGAAAAACGCATAGCTGCCGAACTTGAAAAGCAAAGACAGGAAGAGGAAGCAAGAAGGGCTGAAGAAGAAAGAATCGCTGCTGAGAAAAAAGCTGAAGAAGAAAGGCTTGCAGCAGAAAGAAAAGCCGAGGAAGAGAGAATTCTTGCCGAAAAAAAAGCAGCAGAAGCAGAAAGAAGAAGAAAGTTACTTGAAGAAGTTGCAAATTCTTTACAAAATACAGACTCAACAAATATGTCTTCTGGTGCAGAAGATTTAATTGAATATGAAATGGAATCTGAGTTAGATTAATTAGCCCGAAATTCGAGTTTGTTGAAAATTAAACATAAAAATTGATTTTACAAAAAAATGCGATTATAAAAATCAATTTTATGCATTACCATTTAAAACTCGAAATTCGAACTAATTAAATTAATCAGATAGAGGGGAAAATGAATTTGGATAAGAAAAAGAAAATAATAATTGGCTGTGCAGGTGCGGTATTAATTGCACTTTTGATTTTTATACCAGTTACAATAAAGTCTTGTTCCAGTAAGACTTCTTTAAAGAATAAATATAATCTTGCAAAAGTTTATGCTGAACGTGGTGAGTATGACAGAGCCTTAAGTCTTTTGGATACAATTTTAGTTAAAAATTCAGAAGATGAAATTGCTCTGGATATGTTGAATCAGATTGTGGAAATGAAAAAAGCTGCCAGTGAAGGTAGAACTGTAGAAGGTTTTACAAATCTTAAACTGGATACTTCAGAATTTGCTGATACTATGCAGGATACTTTGTCCACAATGCAGAAAGCCCTGGAAGAATCAAATAAACAGAATGAAGAAAATAGAAAGGCTATGGAGAATATGCTTAAAATGCAGGAAGAGTCTTCAAAAGCCGAAGCAGATCGTCGTAAGGAAGAAGAAAAAAAACGTCAGAAAGTTGAAGCTGAAGAAAAGGCCAGAGCTGTAAAAGAAGCTGAAGAAAAAAAGGCTAGGGAAGCAGCACTTGCAGAACAAAAAAGACAAGCCGAAGAAAAGCGTAAGGCAGAAGAAGCTGAAATTGCTAAAAAGAACGAAAAATTAAAGAAAGAACTCAACGATGTAAACGAAGAAATTCAAAAAGGCGAAACTGCTCTGGCAACTGGCAATTTTGAAGAGGCCATGAAGCATTTTAATAAGGCAAATTCAATAATGCCAAGTGAAGCTGGTAAAGATTTAATTGCAGCAAAAGAATCAGAAATTGCTGAATCTTTGTATGAGGCTGCACAAAAGGCTGCAACTCCAGAAGAAAAAGAAAGATTACTTGCAGAGGCAGTTGCAATGGCAACTAAAGCCGTAAAAGATAATCCTCAAGATGCAACTTCTCATTATATTCTGGCACAGGATGCTATTGGCCGTAAAGATTATGATAATGCAATGTCACATCTAAAAAGTGCCATTCAAAATGATCCAGAAAATGCCATATATTACTACGATTTAGGAAAAGTTCAGTACTCTATAAAAAAATATGGAGAAGCTGCGGCATCATTTAATTCCTGCTGTCAAAAAAATTCAAATTATGCACCGGCAAGATATAATTTAGGTTTATGTCAGTTAAAATTAAAAAACGATAAAGCTGCCTTGGAAGCATTTAGAAAGGCTATTGATATTGATCCAAGACACGAAAAGGCTCATCTTGAAGAGGCTAGAATCTTAAGTCGTAGAGGAGATTATCCGGGCTCGATTGCTGCTTATGAAAAAGTTCTTTCAATAAATAACATGAACATTACTGCTTTAAAAGAATTAGGAAATGTTTATTATCAGAATCAGAAATTTGATAAAGCAGAAGAATCTTATAGAAAAGCTCTTGCAATGATGTCAGAAAGTGAAGAACAGATTCTTACAAAATATAATCTTTCGACAGTTTTGTATGATGCCGGAAAATTAGCAGATTCAGAAAAGTATGCAAAAGAAGCTTATGAAAATTACAGTCTTGTAAAAAATGATAAATCAAAGGCAAGTATAATTTATAATTACGCACTTTTATTTGATAGTAAATCTGATATTGATTCTGCAATTCCTCTTTACATGGAAGTATTAAAATATAATCCGGAGCATATTAAGACAAAGATTAATCTTGGGGTTATGTATATGAATCTTGACCCTCCTGATGTTGATACTGCAATGAATCTTTTTAATCAGGTTTATGCAAAAGATAAAAATAATTTTGAAGTAAATAATAATCTTGGTAGTGCTTATCTTGCAAAAGAAGATTTTAAAAATGCTATTATCTATTTTCAGAATGCACTTAAGATTGAACCAAGTAACAATGCTGTAAGATTTAATCTTGCTAATGCTTATGCAAAAAACTCTGATTATGACAATGCAAAAGTTGTTTACATGGAAGTAGTAAAAGCAGATCTTAATAATTGGGATGCTTATCTTGAACTTGCAAAAGTATTGCTGCAATTAAATGACAACAAGGGAGCTGAAAAATATCTTATTTATCTTCAGGAAAAAAATCCTTCTTACAAGAGTTTAGAAGTTGAGAATCTTTTATCCTCTCTAAAGTAAATTATTTTAAGTCCTTTTTACCAGTTCAAAGAGTTTTTCTCGACTTATGACTGTGTAAATTGGTCTTCCGTGGGGACAATGAGGATCTTCAAGTTCAAAAGTTTTTTCTATGATTCTTTTTGCTGCCTCATCATCAATTACATATCCGTCTTTTATTGCGGCTTTACAGGCTGTCATTGCTGCAATAGAACGGATAATTTCTTGTGGTTCAACCTGTTTTACAAATAATAAAGAACGTAAATCATATTCGTTTCCAGTCCATCTTTCTGGAATTGAAGTAATATTCCATTCTCCTTCTGCAACCTGTACTGCATTAAAACCAATCTTTTTTAATCCGGGGCAAAGTTTTTCCAGCTGTTTATCCTGGCTTTTAGATTCAGTTTTAATCTTATAGGGAATTAAAAGTTCCTGAGTTTTTCCCTGCGAAGCCATTAATTTATCAAAAATTATTCTTTCGTGAGCGGCATGCTGGTCAATAAAGTAGAGTGTATTATTTTTTTCTGCCAGTAAAAAAGTTCCAAGACATTTTCCAACATAAGTTACAGAATTTATTTCTGATTTTTCCTGATTTCGGCTTGCAAAGAGGGCTGATTCAGCTAAATTACCACTTGAATAATTTGTTTGGGAATTACTATTGCTTTTTGAAATTCCAAGATATTTAGACCTGAAGTCGCTAAGTGAAGAATCTGAAGAATAATTATTTTTATATTGGATGTGATTTGAATAATTAGAAGCGGACTCTTTTATTTTTTCTTTACTATTTTTATTCTCATTGACTGAACTTAAAGTGTTAAAATTAAACTTTTCCTCTTGAAATGTCTGATTTTCATTTTCAGTTTTTTTCTCATATTCTGAAGAATTTGAATTTTGATTTGAATTTACAATTGTAGAGTTGATTTGTGGCATGGAGTTAAAATCAAATTCACGGATATCGTCTAAAGATTTTCCTTCTTCAAAATTTTGTCTTGTATACTGTCTGTAAAAATTTTTTATTGTAGAAGATAAAGCATGATGTAAATCTGAAATATCGTAAAATCTTGCTTCTCTTTTTGCAGGATGAATATTAAAGTCTACCAAATTAGGATTCATATTTACAAAAACCGCTGCTACAGGATAAGTTCCGTTTGGAAAAAAGCCCTGTCCACCGTATTCAACTGCCTGTACAAGTGAATACTCCTGGATTTTACGTCCATTTGTGTAGATAAAAATATCTTTTTTATTATTTCTACTGACTGCAGGTTCTCCTAAAATTACATCAAAAGAAAAATCATCACCCTTATAAGAAATTTGGAAAAATAAAGATGAATCTTCCAGGTATGAATTTGCCTGAACAAAACGATCTTTAAGATCCTGATTTTGAGGTAAATTTATTTTTTGCTGACCGTCTTGAATCAATGTAAAGGCAATATCAGGTTGTGCCATGGCTTTTTCAATAAATGTATTTTTACACATTAAAGCTTCAGTGGCGGCTCTTTTTAAGAATTGTCTTCTTGCCGGAAAATTTTCAAAAAGGCCTTCTGACTGAACGATTGTACCTTTGTATTCTGCAACAGGTTCAAGTAAGTGGTCTTGCGTAATGCTTGATTGCATTTTCCACTGTCCGCTTGTGATTGAAAGTCTGGAAACTGCTGCAATAGATGCCAGGGCTTCTCCACGAAAACCTAAAGTTCTGAGGTTCATTAAATCTATTTCTGAAGAAATTTTACTTGTTGCGTGTGGACGGGCACAATTTTGTAAATCTTCTTTAGTCATGCCGCAGCCATTATCAATTACACGTATTTTATCTATTCCGCCACCGTTAATCTCAACTGTAATTTTAGTGGCCCCGGAATCCACTGCGTTATCCATTAATTCCCGGACAATTGCATTAGGCCTGTCA
>CAMGTC010000213.1 GCA_946061765.1 uncultured Treponema sp. | reverse complement strand
ACGCTTAAAGCCTTGACTTCGCCGTTTTGAGGGTTTTGTAATAAACCCTCAATAATAAAGCCGGTTTTCTAAGACCTAAGTCCTCAAAATACCGGCTTTTATTTTACAATATTTGAAATAAAAACTAAATAGGTTATCTAGAGAATTTTACATATGAAGAATACTGGGCCTTTCTCTGACCTTTGTCATCCTTGAAATACTTTTCTCTATCATCTTTTAAATAGTTGTAATGATAATACTTATGTTCCTTTGTAAAATCCTGAAGAACAGCAAGAACTGTATTCATTGCTTCGTCTTTTGCATAAGTTACATAAAGTGTTTCATAATAAATACGAGCTTCATCGTATGCTGGATTATATTCAATAGTTACCTTTGCATTAATATCTACACAGTGCTGCTCTTTTGGAACAATTATCTTTGTCTTTGTTTTTTCAGCTTCAAATTTTTCAATTCCAAATGGATCCTCTTCATTTACCTGAGCATAAATAAAACTTGTAGTTAAAGCTAAACAAAGAAACAAAATAAGACTCTTTCTCATAAAAATCTCCTAACCAATTCAATAAGTTGAATACTCAATTATTCTACCGTATTCTAGAAAAAAATCAAGATTTATTACATACTTCCCAGAAACAACTCCAGTTACAGGAATATCTTTTATCAAAACAGAACCCGTAATTTCCTTTGGCTTATTTTTGACTATTTTTCTGTAATGCTCTCTTACGGCATTTTTTAAAGCATCCTTTGCCGCATTTTTATATCCTTCAAACCCGTCACTTACCTTTCCGTACCCCCGGCCTCTAATCACAGGGTGTTGAATTGCATTCCACAAAGAATAATTCTGCAGCTGATATTTATCTCTTTTATATTCACACAAGCAGTGGAGCCGTAAAGTATCTTCAATAGTTGGTTTGGTATAATTAATAAGATTTTCAAAAGGCTCAAATGATTGAATCTCTGTAACTTCGAAATACTCTTCTACACCCCGAGCTTTATCGGATGGAACATAAACAAAATTCCAGCCATAAACCATTCCAGAAATTATAAAAGGAGCCGTCTTTTTTAACTGACTCACAGGATATGAAAAAATACTTTCTGCTTCTGTAAAAGATTCTTTTTCCACCTGCAAATCTTCGCTTTCTGCAGATTCTCCTTCCTCCTGTAAATCTTCTTCTAAATCTTCGGCCTCATTTTTATCTTCAAACAAACCCTGTAAATCTGGATATGCGTCTAAAGAAGCCCAAAGTGGAAGTCTTATCAACTCTACATTAGAAGGTGTCTGTGCAAATAAAGGAGAAACTATAAGTAAGAGTAAAAGAATCAGTTTCTGTATGCGTTTTTCCATACTTTTAAAGGATTAACTTTCATTCTAATTAAAAAATAAAGCCAGGCAGAAGCAAATCCAAATAAATGTGTTAGGTGAGCAACATTTGCACTTCTTCCTAAAAGCTGACTTCCTACTTCAATCAATGTATAAACAAAAACCATTAAAGGGGCTGGTAAAGGAATAATACCCCATACATAAATTATAGATTTTGGATAAACTACCGCAAAAGCAAAGAGCAATGCATAAATTGCACCACTGGCTCCCATGAGGAAAGTTCTATAATTACCAGTAAAATAATAAACAAGGAAAGAAAAAATTCCGTCTGTTATTCCACAAATAAAATAAAATAAAAGGAATTCTTTTGAGCCCACAGCCCTTTCTACTTGCAGACCAAATATTAAAAGTCCAAACATATTAAAAAATATGTGGGAAATATTCTGATGAACAAACATGTAAGTAACAAACTGCCAGTACATATGATATTTTGCTACAAGAACAGGATTTAGCGAACCATAAGTGTATATGTAATTATTTGCTTTAGGTAAAAAATATCCCAAGAAAAAAACTGCAAGATTTACAAAAATGATTACAAATGTAGTTTTGTTATAAGTATACTTAAAAGGTTTACGAAAAAAAATCTGTCCCATACTATCCAATTATTTCTGAAATAAAGTTTTATAGTTTTTAGATTTTAACAATTTACTGATAATTAATAAATTAGTCCAATTCTTCCAGAGTATTTTCATAAGGATCATAGAAAGTAACTCTATTTCGGCCATTTTGCTTAGACATATAAAGACCTTTATCTGCCTGATTAACAAATTCATTTGGAGAATTTACAAGATTTAACTTTGAATCAAATGTTGAAACACCAACCGAAATTGTTACATGCAGATGCTGACCTTCATATATAAAATCATAATTATCAATTGCGCTGCGGATTCTTTCTGCAACAAGCATTGCTTCTTCTTTTCCTGTGTTATCATTTAAAAGAACTGTAAATTCTTCACCACCATAACGAGAAGCTACGTCACTATCCCTAAGATTACTTTTTATAAGCTCTGCAACTTTTATAAGTACAAAATCTCCACATTCATGTCCATAAGTATCATTAAACTTTTTGAAGAAGTCTATATCAAACATAAGGACAGATATATTTTCGTTTGTAAGAAAAGCTGAATCTATAGCCTCAGTTAAAGTATTAAAGAAATAATATTTTAACTTAAGATGAGTCATCATATCTGTTGATGATTGTTCAATTAACGCAGCATTATTAATTGCAACCGAAGCTAAAGAAGCAATCAACATAATCTGATTTTGTTCATATTCCGAATAAGAAGAATCATCTTCAATAGCAATTCTTTCAAGTAAAAGCAAAAGTCCATTCAAGTGATTTTTTTGAACAAGAGGAACAATCAAAGTTGGATTAAGCGATTCCAAAATCTTCATTTCAGGACATACAGCTACAATCTCATCAGTTCTTAATTCTGCAAGTGTTGCTGGTTTTCTTAATTCATTTAATTTACTGGCAATTGGCGAAGTTACGGGGATTTTAAATTTTTCACTGTTATCTTTTTCTGCATTTCCGCCTGTTTCTAAAATAAAACAGTTATTAGATTTTAAATCTCTTACAAATATTTCTGCTCCAAGCGTATGCATCTGAGCCATACAGATATAAACAATAGATTCCAAAAGGTTCTTAAAATCCAGGTTTTCACAAAAAGATTTTGCAATATCTAATAATTGTTCAAGATCATAAATTCTTTTTTCATATTGAACAGTCTGCTCCATCATATTTTTGGGAGAAGCTTTATTTGAATTAATGATAATCTGTTCTAAAGATTCATCGCTTATTTTTGTAATTCTTGACGAGTTCTTCTTGCTAGTCTTTTTATGAGTTGTTTTTCCATTAGCTTTTTTTTCAGCTGATTTTGTTTCCATTTTTTCCACTACATTTATTTTTAATATCTAGTTAATTATCGTCGTGCTTATATCACAAGTAAAATATTTTTATCATTTCTTCGTTTGAATTTTACTTTATTGAACATCGCCACTATTAATAATAACATAATTTTTCATAATATCAAAAAATATCTTCCAATTTGCATATTGTTGTTCAAGAAGAATAGTATTATCCCTGTTTCTTGATGACATAACAAGCACTTTTAAGTTGGAAATAATCTCGCTGGAAGGTTTTTTAGCATCGGCAAGAAGTTCACCCAACTCTTTATGTAAATAGTTTAAATTAGTAACTGTATTTTGCAAAAGGGCGTGAGCCTGATTATTCATCGTCACAACCATTTTTTCTAGTTTTTTATAAAATTCCTTATCTTTTTTACTATCGCGAATATAACTTTCCATTACCGCAATACTATTTGGCTGACTATTTTCAAAAGTTTTTTCAAAAGCTTCAAAATCAGCTTCAGCTCCTATACAACTATATACTATTTGAGAAAAGTTAGTTTTATAAGTTGGGCTGTTAAAAAATCCTTCAATAACAATATCGTTCAACAAAGTTTTTACAGAAGGCGAAATATACATTTTTAAAAAAGTCTTTAAAATTCTGAGAGGTAAAATCCACTGGAAAGATAAAGCTGTATCGTTTTGTAATAAGAAATTGTACTGTTGATTGTAAGCGTATATTTCTTCCATTGGTGTTCCGGAAAAAAGCGCACCCACATCTTGAGTAATTTTTTCATCCTGGATATCAGATTTAATTCGCTGCTCATCTGCATCAAATTTTGACTGCAGCATATTTGCAAATTCCTGTCTTGGAGAACCAGAATAACTTGCAAGTGCAGGTTCATAATTTGGATCAAGTTTTGCAAGACGAATAAGACATTTAATTTTTTCTGGAGAAATTACCTTATTTATTATGTAGTGAATCTTTTTTAAATTCGAAACATAGGATTTTTCTTCGGCAGGAGCTAATTCAGCATTTTTTCTAAGTTTTGCAAGTGCCAGAACCGCATCTGACGTAGCATTTGTAATTTTAAGTCCGGAAATCTGATAATAAAGATCTTCAAGAAGATTTAAAGATTTTGAAATTGGAATCTCCGAATATTTTGGAGTGTAGTTTGGATTTTCTGCCTCAAAATTTCTGTCAAAAATCTGCAGAAAAGGTACATAATTGTAATGACAAAAATCAACAAACTGGCGGAGATTTAAAATATCAGAATCCATCTTATTAAAATTTGGACCATTCAAATCGCGCAAAACTTTTTCTAATCTTTGTTTTTGACGAATATATATTCTATCTGAATTTTGATAATCAGCTATTATCTCTTCTTTACGGTTTTGAAAAGATAAAGCTTCCAGCAAAGCTTGTTCATCAACAGGATATGCTGTCATTATCAACTGAGCTTCGAATCTATGCTGTCGAGGCATATCATTTGGGCTAACAGTCTGCGAAAATAAATTATCGAGTGGGATAGAGTTTCTATAAAGAATATTAATTGCTTCTCCAAAATTTGGCTGCAACATTCCATTTGAACAAATCAAAGGAAAATATTCTTTTATTTCCATTTCCATTTTTTTCATCAACTGTTTTTTTTGAACTTCTGGTGAAGAACGACGGAATAGGAAATCAAAAAAGTCTGTTATACTTTGTATAAGACTCATAAAAACAATTTACCCCTCTTTTTTATACTATATTCTATTATAACTTACAGACTCAATATTTTCCATACCGCAAAACAGGGCAAACGCATTATAAACGCTTTTTCGTAATGTTGGTGCGAAGGAGCGGGGCGTGGTTCAAAAAGGCTCTTTTTGTGGCT
>CAMGTC010000212.1 GCA_946061765.1 uncultured Treponema sp. | reverse complement strand
TTATCTTCTTGGAGTCTAGAACCTGTAGTTGAAGAAATATTTACATTGGTATATGAAGCAGCACTTGATGTTGTAGATTTTTTATACACACAACTTCTACTAGAATCAGAATACAAGCTAATATTATCTGAAACATGGAGTCCTAAATAAATGGAATTGCCAGAGAACTGATAGAAATAACGTTTAAGAGTTTCATCACTATTTCTTTCATCCAAAGTTACACCAAATACTATATCAGATGATGAAGATGGTCTTGGGTAAATATAATTTAGATTGCTTTGGTCGTACAAAACATAAGGACCGCTACCATTAGTTGGATCTTGTTTTGTTGCTCCCTCCCACAAAGGCTCTTCTGTATCAAGAATTATAGATTTATTTGTAAAGTCACTTTCTTGGCCACTTAAATCTTTGGCTTTTATTCCGACCCATCTTGTACCTTGCTCTGTAGAATCTAATTTTATATTTTTAAATATAATGTTTCTTGTTTTATCATAACTTCTGAATACCATAGGACCATTTTCATTTTTAAATGTAATAGTCTTTTTATCAGCAGAAATTATATAATTAGCCGAAGGTACAGTTGTTGAACCATCAGTAATAACAACTAGAGAAGTGTCATCCCCCTCTGTTATAAATGTAGCATTTTCCAAAGTAAATGAATTATATCCTGATATATAAGAGCCAGAAGGTATAGAGATATTAACATTAAAGTCTACAATGTTTTCGTTTGTATAACCAGGATAAGCAGTAATTCCAGAAACAGCTGCTCTATCACTTAATGACGAAGATTCAGTAATTTGAGGTTTGCAAGCAGACTTATTATTAAAATAGAAACCTTTAGAAGTTCCGCTACAAACTAACTCCTGACTCTCTAATGAATATGCATCCTTTACATCACTTGATGTATTTAAAGCTACATCAGAAGCATTAATTAAAACAAAATTTTTGTTACTTGGGGAAGTTTGTGAAAATTTAAGATTTGTAATTTTAAATTTAAGCTCAGAACCCTTTAATGTTTGATTTTCCTTAGTAAAGGTTATTCTTGTAGAATTATATTTATAATTATCGCTTGAAAATTCTTCGTATCCAATATCGGTAAGTATGTAAATTTTAGAATCTGTTCCAAATAATGGCCTTACGGAAGATGAACTACTATCAGGGGAACTCAAAGTTAAATATTTAAGTCCGGAATTCTGTTCATTTATTGTAATATATAAAGTAACTTTAGCTGAATTCTCATCATCCTTATCAAAATAGTCACTTGTTAACCAATAATCATTGTTATAATCAGTTGGGTTAGCTCCAGTTGGGACTATATCTTCAGCTTTAACAAGTCCCTGAATTTCAATTTTTGTTACAACAGGGGCTGTTGAGTCATTTGAAATTGCAATTGTCCTTTCTACAGTCTGAATATTTTCTGCAATATCTGTAAGAATTACTTTAATTTTGTATGTTCCTTCTGTAACAACATCTGAAATTTTAAGATTTGTTACTTCAAAACTACCACTTTTTTCTTTATTACAAGTAAATGTATCAGTTCCATTTGTTTCCGTATAAGTACTTGTACTTGTAGAACCTTCTTTAACATAATCAATTTTAAAACCGTTAGAAGATGAGTATGAAACTGGTGTCTGATAAACTGTTCCTTCATCATTTGTAACTACAAATTGAATAGTAGAAATTCCAGATGTTACTTCTACAAATGGAATATGTAATTTTTGTTTACTAATTATATTTTCCTTTGTAATTCCAGCAGTAGTTTCAGTATCTAAAACAACCCAATTCAATTCTGAAATTTCTGGAGCAAGTGTGTCCAATGTAATATTTTTTGATACAGAATCGCTAGTCCAGCCAATTAAATCTTTTGCAATAAGAGAAACAGTTTTTGTTCCATTAGTTGCATTTGTAAATATAATATTTGTAATAAAATATGTTTGTTCACCAGATTCAACAGCTTCTTTATTAAAAGTGACTGTTTTTTTATCTGTAGAAAATTCTGCTTCAATTCCAGTACCGGTTGCATCTGTTCCAACATAAACTTTTGAACTGTCTGTAAATAATGCATTTGTAAGAGTAATACTCTTAAGACCAGAATCTTTTTCTGATTTTAAACTAACTAAAAGATTAACTGTTTGATTATTTGTATAGAGTGTATTTCTATCTGCATTTGTTGAATCCAAATCTTTAATTGTGATTGAATTGAAAACTGGTTTTGAATTATCTACATAAATATCTGGAGTATCACTGTCACTTGTAGAACTTGATTTTGCAATAAAGTCTTTAAGTGCGATATTAACTTTATTCTTATTAGATGAACCTGTATTTTTGTAATGAAGATTCTTAATTGTAAGAATAAAGCTTGAATCTGATTGTAAAACAGGAGAAATAAAATCTGTAAATGTAATTGTATTATTATCTAAATCAAATACATATTGGTTTGAATCAATTTCTTCTTCGCCAAGTAATAGAATTGTATTACTTGTAAGACTTACATCATCTTTAAGTGTAATTACATTTACACCAGAACCACTTTCTTTAATTTTTAACTTAATACTAGCTGTATTTTGAATTATTGAAGATGAAGAAACTGTAAAGCCATTCATTGAAAGATATTTTTTAGAAGAAGAGCCATCATAAGGAAGGCTGTCTATTAATTCGTTTATAGTTATTTCTTCAATAGCAGGAGCTGTATTATCATAAGAGAGTGAAATTGACTTGCTGTTAGATTCATTTAAGGCTGCATCGTAAAGATTTAGACTTAAAGTTAAAATTGCATCAGAAGCCATCTGAAAATGCAAATTTTTAATAAAAAGATATCCGCTTGTAATGTTTTCTAATTCCAGGTCGGAAGGTATCTGTAATTCTGTGAATTTCTTACCTTCACTATCAGTTTTATTTTCCCAGTTAAGTTTTACTAAATCACTTTCTCCTTCTTTTAAATAATAAACTTCTGTACCATTACTTTCAGAACTAACAAAAGGATTTGTAGAAACTGATTCTCCCCTTTCGTTTTTGATATCAAGGATAATACGTTTTACACCTGAATATTCTTCATTAAATGGAATTCTTAAAGCTTTTTCCATGTACTGATTTGATGTAGAGTTTACAGTAATTTTAGCATCTGCAGTCATTGTTTCTGCAGGTATCCATTCAATTGTTGAAACATTTGCAGCAGTATTATCGAAATAAACAGAATCTAATTCCTTGCATTCAGAGATATTATTCATATCATCCATAAGGAATAAATAAACTGAAGCTGGACCATCTTTAGCAGGAGCTTTAGCAGAAGAGAAAACTTTTCCACTTGTATCTTGTGTAATATAAGACCAGCCAGAATCGCTTGCAGATGGAGTTTCTGAAGATGTAGTAAATAACCATTTCATCTTTGAAACATCAGAAGCTAGTAAAGAAGTTGAAGAATCAACAATTTCTTTATTTTCAACTACTTTAAACTTAAGTGTTGATAATGTTTTTGAATTATAATAGCTGTATGGAGCATAATCTGACTGAGTTGTTACTTTTGCATATTCAGTTTCTACATCTGGTGGAGTTGTATCTTTAATTACATAAAGAGAAACAATACGTCCCTGGGTAGAACCATCATTACCGTTAGCATCAACAGCCCAAACATCAACTCTATAAAGTCCGTCTGGAACTTCCTGTCCTTCCTGAAGTTTATCTTTAAAGGCCAAATCATAATCAACAAGAATACCTTTAACAGATTTTTTGTTACCATTTACATCTACTTCTGTCTTATAAGTTACGTCAGCTGTAATAGCATTAGTATTTCCACTTATAAATTTGTATGCTGCACCGTCTGCATAAGTGTAAATTGAAGGATTATTTGAACCATTATCTGCAACTGTACCATCAGCATTAACAACAAGTGTTGAATTGATTGTAATAGTAGAACCTGAAGCGTCATCACCAGTAGCAGTACCAGAATCTTCTGTATATTCAGTAGATTCAATACTGAGATAAACATGACCTTTAGTTCTTTGTGAATACATTGCTGCAATTCTTGTTTCTTTATCTGTTTTGTCTGCAAAATACTTTCTAACAGCAGTATCAAAAGCTTCGATTGTAGAAGGCTCAAGTCTTGTAGAACCAGCAGAAACTGAATCTGAATAATCATAAGCATTAGAGAAGTCTACTGTTGAATCACTTGCAACTATTGTATTTGCTTTTAACAGAGTGATTTTTGGAGCAACAGTATCGGTCTTATCGTTAGTTTTAAAGGTAATTGTTGTACCTTCGGCCATTGTATTTCCATCTGTATCTCTAATTTCGTTTGAAATATTGATAAGAATTTTTTGGAAAGTATCAAAATAATATTGTTGTGGGTTTGAAGCAGGTGGAACTTTTTGCTGTAAAGAAACCATCTTTTTACTTTTACTTAAAACTGGTTCCTGGAAATGATCTGTAATATCAACATAATCACTGTTTGTTTCAGAAATGATAATTGGTCCCTGACTTATTGTAAAAGCACCGGCCAAAGAAGCTTCATCCAAAGGTTTTGAAAAAAGAATACGAATTGTCATATTCTTTACTACGTTTTCGGCGTTGTTTTCAGGGTTTGAAGTTACAACAACAGGACGAGCAGAAACAATTGGCATAATAAATACAGTTTTATCGCTGTCTACATTTACTGTTACACTTGTTGAGGAGGCACTGGCATTTTCAAACTTAACTTCATCACTTGAATATTCATACTCTTCGTAGTTTTCATCATAATCATCTTGTGAAACATAAATAAAGTTTGAATACTGTTTAGATGTAGGAAAATCCTTAACACTAAAGGCAGCCCATTTTACAAAGGCATAATCATCGTTAGTTGTTGCCGAAATTGTAAAAGGAACTCCAACTTTCTCTTCAAGCCAGTCAGAGTTTACAGGAGCTGTTGTACCCATTTTTGTATTTGCATAACGGAGATAAACATTAATCTTCTTTGCATTAGCAACGCTAACGTCGTTCTCGATGGCAGACAAGAACTGATCACTTGCCATCCAGTTTTTACAAGAAGTTGCTAAAAGAGTTAATAACAGGATCCCAGCTAAACTTGCAATTAAATTTTTAACAATTTTATTCATTTTCCAACTCCCATAAAAAGTCAAGAAGATTGTTTCAACAATCGATTGACTTTTTACGCT
>CAMGTC010000211.1 GCA_946061765.1 uncultured Treponema sp. | reverse complement strand
CCGTGAAGAAGAAATCGAAAGAACAATTCAGATTTTATGTCGAAGAACAAAAAATAATCCGCTGCATGTTGGTGATGCAGGAGTTGGTAAAACTTCAATCACACAGGGGTTGGCCCAAAGAATTGTAGAAGGAAAAGTTCCAGATAGATTAAAAAACTTTACAATTTATGGACTTGATATAGGTCTTTTACTGGCAGGTGCCAAATTCCGTGGAGATTTTGAAGAAAGACTTCACTCTTTGATTGACGAATTAAAAGAAAAGAAAAATTCAATTCTTTTTATTGATGAAATTCATATGATTATGGGTGCGGGTACAAGCGGAAATTCCCAGATGGATGCAGCAAATCTTTTAAAACCTGTACTTGCCAGTGGAGAAGTTAGATTTATTGGCTCTACCACTTATGAAGAATACACAAAGAATTTTGAAAAAGACCGGGCTCTTAACCGCCGATTTCAAAAGGTTGATATTCTTGAGCCAAGTTTAAAAGAGACTGTTGATATTATTAATGGACTTCTTCCAAAATACGAAAAATATCATGGGGTAAAATATACAAAAACCGCAGTCCAGACTGCTGTAGAGCTTTCAGTTCAATATATGCCAGACCGTCGGCTCCCAGATAAAGCCATTGATATAATTGATGAAGCAGGTGCATATTCCAGCATTATAAAACAAGGTGGTTTTAAAGGACGTAAACATTCCCAAACAGAAAAGACTATCGAAGCCAATGTAAAACCTGTAAGAACAATGGAAGGTGCTCCTGTTGGCGAAAATACAATAGAAAATCCAAGTCTTAAAAACTATGACTTTGAAGAAAGCTCAAATAATTCAAAAGAACTTAAAGTTGAAGTTCCTACAATTACGCCTTCACTAGTACAAAAAGTAACAGCAAAAATTGTAAAACTTCCAATTGATAAGATTTCCGGAAACGAAAAAACATCTCTCAAGGAAATTGAAAATGTAATGCGCCAGTCTATTTTTGGTCAGGACAAGGCAATTATTCAACTTGGAAAAGCAATTAAAAGAGCCAGAGCCGGGTTTAGAAATCCAGAAAAACCAGAAGCCTGCTATTTATTTGTAGGACCAACAGGTTGTGGTAAAACCGAACTTGCAAAAACTCTTTCAAATATTTTAAATGAACCTTTACTACGCTACGACATGAGTGAATATCAGGAAAAACATACTGTAAGTCGTTTAGTTGGTTCACCTCCAGGCTATGTTGGCTACGAAGAAGGTGGTCAATTAACTTCTGATGTTAGAAAAAATCCTCATTCAATAATTCTTTTTGATGAAATTGAGAAGGCTCATCAGGATATTTACAATGTTCTTTTACAGGTTATGGATTACGGAAGTCTAACAGATAATCAGGGCCGTAAAGCAGATTTCCGCTCTTGTATTATCATTATGACAAGTAATGCCGGAGCCAGAGATATGGAAAAACCTGGAATAGGATTCGGCCAAGAAATTTCGGATGATACAGCAGCAACTTTAACAGAGGCAGTAAACAAGGAATTCCCTCCAGAATTCAGAAACCGTCTTGACGCTGTAATTCCATTTAATCATCTTGATATTGAAGTTGCAAAAAAAGTTTGCCAGAAAGAAGTTAAATTACTTTCCGACAAAATGCTTGCTAAAAAAGTTCAACTTTCAGTTACACCAGAATGTTTGGATTATCTTACAAAATTGGGCTATTCAAAAGAATTTGGTGCAAGAAATATTGCAAGAACTGTAGAAGAAGAAATAGCAAACAACCTTGTTGATGAAGTATTGTTCGGAAAATTGGAAAAAGGTGGAAAAGTTACAGCAGATTATTCTAAAGATAAAATTTCTTTTACCTTTGACAATTAATAGGATTTTAAAAAAATATGAAAAAATCACAATTTGCAGAAGAAATATATAAACGCTACGGTTTTGTTACAAGAGCTCGGGGCCCATACTTATATACAAAGAAAAATGTAAGAATAATTGATTTGTACCAGGAAAATGGACGGGCAATTTTGGGCTGGGATGCAGGCTCTGCTTATACTTACTTCAAAAATTTTATGACAAAGGGACTTATGGGTTCTTTTATAACAGAAGATAAGGCTAGAATAGAAAAAGCCGTAAGTACATTGTTAAATAGCAGCAGAAAGGTTTTTTATTTTAACTGCAAAGAAGATGCTCTAAAATCTGGATTAAATTTTTCTTTGGAAAACACTTCTGTTTACATGCCATGGAATCAGGAAAATAAAGAATGGGAAAAAGTTGATTCTATAATCCTCACTCCTCCACTACCCTGGACAGATAACTTATACATTCTTGCCGTAAAGGAAGAATTATGCCAAAAGGCACAGAACCTTGAGATTTTTACTGCAAAATCTCAGAAGATTGCTTTTGCCCTGGAAGCAGCAATTACACGAGCAATTTATGATTTAATTGCAGCCCTAAAAGAAAGAGAAGAAAAAGACTGGTTTATTTATGATCCAGTTATAACAAAATACTGGGAAAGAAAAGGTCCTTATCTTTATACAAAAATTCCTCAGGAAAAATACGATGACTTTGTACTTCACTGTTTAGATTTAGGAATTGCTGTAAACCCATCATACAATTGTCCATCAATTATCCCATATGGAGCCGACAAAGGAAATTTTACAAAACTTAAAAATTCACCTTTTACTTTTTAATTGCCGAAAAATAAGATATGAATCCAGAAATTTTATTAGCTATTGTTAAATTATCTGCTGGTGGGTTAATTTCCTTCCTTGCAATTTTTTTAATGTCAAAAATCCGAGAAGCCGGCTGGACTTGTTTAGTCTGCGGTTTTTTGTTTTCCTATGCAGCCCAGATTTTTGAAATTTTAGAAAAGTTAAAAGTGATTTCTCATCTTTCAATTACCTTATGGGGAATGCCACTTTCTGCTCTTTTATGTATTGCAATTCCGGCATTATTTTACATACTAGGATTTGTATTAATGCTCATAAAAAAATAAAGGGGATTTAACATGACTAAAACTGATGAATACTGGAACAAGTTTTTAAAAGAAACTGGAAGAGATCCTGAAGAAAGATGTTCTGGAGATTTATTTTTTGAAGCCAAGGGATTTGTTGGTGATGAATTAGTTTCTCTAGTTCTTGGCGGCAAAAAAACAGCGTTTTTTTCTTCTTATTCTACTTTCGAAATAGATATGGAACCCCTGCCTATTTCTGGAGAATTATACCTTGTTTTAGACCGAGAAGAAAATCCCCGGTGTGTTATAGAAATTGATGATGTAAATATCATCCCTTTTAACGAAGTAACATGGGGAATGGCTCAAAAAGAAGGTCAGGATGAAAATCTTGAAGAATGGCGCCAACGTCAAAAAGAAAATATTGAAGATGAAGGTGCTATTCTAGGCTTTACCTTTAGTCCTGGAATTAAATTAGTTTTCCAGGTATTTCATGTTGTTTATAGATCTAATTAATTTAAGGAGGAAAAAAATATGACAAAAATCAACGGTCACATTGGTACAATTTTTTTACAGATAGCACTTTCTATGCTTTTTATTGTAGGTGGAATCTGGACTTTACAAAGCGGTAATGGAGATGAAATTTCTCAAGCCATTAAATATATTTTTAGTGGAGATGTTTCCAAAATTCTTTGTATTGTTTTTGGAATTATCGAAATAATTGCAGGAGTTTTCTTATTCTTAAGACTCTTTTTAAATATTGGCACTTTATTTGATTCTGTTTTGATGATTATCATTTTGATTTCATGGATTGCAGCAATTGTAATAATTGATTTTCTTGGATATGACAGTCTTTTTAAGAATTTAAATGGCGGATTTTTAGGCTTTTTAAATAGATTTTCAAAGCATCTTTTAGTTCTGGGTGCAATCATCAGAGTTAAAAATATTTAATTTTGGAAAAGATAATGAAAAAGTTTTTTATAATTTTACTTACCTTTATAACTCTTTCTCTTTGTTCAGCTCAACAACGCTTAATTTCTATTTCTGCAGGACTTTCTACAGGCGTAATTATCTATGATTCTGAAAAAATTATAGAAGCAAGAAAAAGTGTGGAAAACGGAAG
The DNA here is from genome assembly GCA_946061765.1 of uncultured Treponema sp. Lineage (GTDB taxonomy): Bacteria > Spirochaetota > Spirochaetia > Treponematales > Treponemataceae > Treponema_D. The sequence continues at coordinate 1,136 of CAMGTC010000211.1, read as the reverse complement.
TAGAATTATATTAGGTGGCTTATTCGAAGTAGATTTTAATCCTATAAAAGAAGTAAGTTTTTTTGCCGGAGCAGATATTCTTACGGATTTTAATTCAAAAACGCCATACACATCAAACCACTTAAGTTTTGATATTCCATTCGGTATTAAAATCTACCCAAATCTTGCTGGTTTCTGTTTTGGCTTAGCCTATGCAAACGGTTTTAGAAGCGATTATTTTAATCTTGAAGAAAGTGGAAAAGAAAATTCAAAGACTCCATGGGGAAACGGATTTAAATTTCTTATTGAATATAATTTCGCCCACTCAGGTTCATCACCATATCTTCCTACTGTTGGAGGGTACTGGAAACACATGCCTAGAGGTAATTCTACTTACGATAATCAACTCTGCATTTACGTTTGCTCTAACTTCTAAAGATTAAACAAAAAATGCTAAAAAAAAGGACATCTTCATAAAAGATGCCCTCTCTTGGGATTCTAAAAAGAACCCCAAGACCTCCTAATTAAAAAACGCAATGTTAGCGTGCGTATTCAACAATTCTTGTTTCCCTAATCATTGTAAGACGTATTCTTCCAGGATAACGCAAATCATTTTCGATTTGTTTAGCAATTGATCTTGCCAATTCCTTAACATCGCTGTCAGGAATTTTTTCATTATCAACTAAAATACGTAATTCACGACCAGCCTGAATAGCATAAGCTTTTTCAACTCCAGGGAAGCTTTCAGCAATCTGTTCAAGATTTTCAAGACGTTTAACATAATTATCCATAGTCTCGCGTCTAGCACCTGGACGAGCAGCTGAAATTGCATCTGCAATTTGAACAATTACAGCTTCGACAGTTTCTGTTGGAACATCATTGTGGTGAGCTGCAATTGCATTTACAACCTTAGCATCTTCGCCCATCTTACGAGCCATTTCTGCTCCAACCTCTGCGTGGTTCTGATCACTATCGTTTTCTGCACCCTTACCAATATCATGTAAGATTGCAGCACGTTTTGCCAATTCTCTATCTGCTCCAATTTCTGCAGCAATCATACTTGCGGCAATTGCAACTTCTTTAGAGTGTGTAAGTACATTCTGACCATAACTTGTACGGAAATACAAACGTCCCAATGCGCGAACACCTTCTGTAGG
>CAMGTC010000210.1 GCA_946061765.1 uncultured Treponema sp. | reverse complement strand
ATAGAAGTCCTATAATATCATTTATTGATTCAACGGAAGTTTGATTGCTAATGATATAAAATTCATTTTTTCCCTTTCGTATTTTAGATGCTAATTGTGTGCACTGAAATTCATAGGGAAGAATAAATTCTTTTGCTAAATCAAAATTCCGTGAACTTAAAATCTGCATTTTTTTCTCACGAAGAATAAATTAGTTGCGGAAACTATGAATTGGAGCTGGAATTCGACCACCTCTGTTGATAAAATCAGCACAACCGAATTTACTTACAGGCATAACTGGACATCCACCTAGAAGACCTCCAAATTCAACCCATTCACCGGCCTTTTTACCAGGTGCTGGGATAAGACGGCAGGCTGTTGTTTTATTGTTTACCATTCCAATTGCGAATTCATCGGCAAGAATTCCAGAAATTGTTGTAGCTGGTGTATCTCCTGGGATGGCAATCATGTCTAAACCTACGGAACAAACTGTTGTCATTGCCTCCAATTTTTCGAGACAAATAGACCCCTGTTGAACTGCATTAATCATTCCTTCATCTTCTGAAACAGGAATAAAGGCTCCTGAGAGGCCTCCTACATTTGTAGAAGCCATAACTCCACCTTTTTTTACCATGTCAGTAAGCATTGCAAGAGCAGCTGTTGTACCAGGGGCTCCGGCTCCATCTAATCCTATTTCTTCAAGAATTCTTGCAACTGAATCTCCAACAGCAGGAGTTGGTGCCAAAGATAAATCAAGAATACCAAAATCTACACCAAGACGCTTTGCGGCTTCTGAACCAACCAATTGTCCCATTCGAGTGATTTTAAAGGCCATCTTTTTTATACCATCAGCAAGTTCATTAATTGGTTTGCCCTTGTATTCACGAGCTGCTGCTAAAATTACACCTGGACCAGAAACACCTACGTTGATAACACAATCACCTTCGCCAGGACCGTGGAAAGCACCTGCCATAAATGGATTATCTTCTGGGGCGTTACAGAAAACTACGAGTTTAGCACAACCATTTACTTCACAATTTTTTGAAACTTCGGCTGTTTTTACGATAGTTTCGCCCATGAGTTTTACGGCATCCATATTGATTCCTGTTTTTGTAGAACCAACGTTTACTGAAGAACATACATAATTTGTAGTAGCTAATGCTTCAGGAATAGAATTAATTAAGATTTTATCTGTAGGGGTCATACCTTTTTGAACTAAGGCTGAAAAACCGCCAATAAAGTTTACCCCAAGTTCTTTTGCACATTTATCCAGAGTTTTAATATATGGGACATAAGATTTTTCACCACTTGCGCCTGCAATTAAAGCTATAGGAGTTACAGAAATTCGTTTATTGATGATAGGAACTCCGAATTCTTTTTCGATGTCCTGACCAACTTTTACAAGATTTCCAGCTTTTTTCATAATTTTGTCATAAATTTTCTGGCAAGCTTTATTAACATCGGAATCAATGCAGTCAAAAAGTGAAATACCCATTGTAATACAGCGGACGTCAAGCTTGTGACGCATAAACATGTTTACTGTTTCCTGAATTTCTATTGGTGAAAAAATCATATAAACTCCTGAGGGGACAGACCCCTAAAAATTCGCGGGGGACAGTTCTCTGAGGGGACAGACCCCTAAAAATCAGAGGGGACAGTTCCCTGAGGGGACAGACCCCTAAAATTATTTAGATTTTACTGAATTTAAGACAATCAAACAACTGACTAGCGGGTAAGGTCAACCCAATTCCAGAATTCTGGATCTTCCTGGCCAATTCTCCAATATCCAATTTTTTTTATACCCATTTCATTATAGGCCTGGCACAATTTTACAAGGTAGGAAGCATCGTTGAAGTAACCGGTTATATCAACTTCAACTTTGTAATTGACTGAAGGTACATCATCTATGTAAGTTACTTGTTCAACTTGATTTTCGGTAAGTATTCTATTTATTCCGCTAAAGTACCAGGCTCCACTTGTGCTATTTCCAGCCCAGGTTCGTCCATAAAACGGAATTCCCATAATTAATTTTCTTTCTGGTATTGCTTTTACTGCATATTCAGCTATTCTTTTGCACCAATCTATATTCGCAATTGCCCCAGGACGACTTGTTGACCAGTGTTCATCATAAGCCATTACAAAAACTCTATCGCAGTAAAGGGCAATTTCGGAGTATGGGTACATATCATCAGATAATTGTTTAAATCTTGCGGGTACACATACGGAAAGAAATTTTCCTTTTAGCATAAAACGAAGATCTCCAATAAATGTAATAAAATGCTTTTTATCACGTAGAGGAATGTATTCTAAATCAAGTTGAACACCATCATAATTTGAGGCTGCTTTTACTATATCTTTTAAAATTTTATTTCTTGTACTAAAGTTTGGATTAATGGCCTGATGTACTGCTGCTCGGCTATCGCAGGCAATTACAAGGTGACAGCGTTTATTATTTCCGACTTTTATGTTAGACCTTGAAGGAACATTCATTAATTCCCCGTAGCAATTTATATCAGCGGCAAAATAACAGACATCTGTGAGAGGCATAGATTTATCAAATTCATCTTCCCGGCCTTGCATAACATAACCCCAGCTTTCTTTTAACTGGATTTTTGGTCCACTGGGTTTTCTTAAAGTGTAAAGAGCTTTTGATTCTTCAATTTCTTCTTCTATTAGGTCTTCAAAGGTTTCAGGGACATCTTCATTTCCTTCTGTAGTTTGAATAAAGTTTTCCTGATTTTCTGTTGTTGCATCTGAAACTTCTGGTTTTGAAGCACAGTTAATAAATAAAAAAGAGATGATAAAAATGCTTGTAATAACGATAAATCTTTTCATGCCATAATTATCGGTTTTACTAGATTTTGGGTTTATATGGATTTTTGTAATTATTTCAGGCAAATTTGAACCTGATTTGAGTTTTGTAACTAGTTCGAATTTCGAATTTTAATTCAGGGGTTAATATAACCCCTGAAAACGAGCGAGTCAAGGCCTTGAGCGAAGCGTGCCTTGACCGGTCGTATTGGTGATGCATAAAATTGATTTTTATAATCGCATTTGCTTTATGGAAAAACTGCCAGTCAGATATTGACTGTCAAAACCGCTACCGCCTGCCTGACGGCAGTCAGGGCGTTGCTACATGTGTAAGTCGGCAAGGAAACTACCGTTTCCCCCTTGCGAATGTTTTTGCCAGCCTCTTTCTTCCTTCTCGTATTTTCATAATTAAAAATTTTTTTTGTAAAATCAATTTTATACTTAATTTTCAAAAAATTCGAATTTCGGGCTAACTAAATAAAAACATATTCTATTAACTAGATTGATTTTAAGAGCGCCTTCAGTTTTTCTGGAGGCGTTTTTTTGTTTTTTTCCTTTGAATAAAGTGTTTAAAAGTACTATATTACATCATTACAAAGGAACTTACTCTCAAAAGTTTCTTGCAGACAGTTCGTAGTCCTTCCTGTCTATAAACAAAACCAGGTCAATTCATATTTTCGAGGTCATTTTATATGAACGAACTCTTTCTTATCATCACACTTTTAGTGTCTTTTGGAGGAACTATTCTCTTCCTTAAAGTTTTTGGTAAAGGCGGACTTTTCGCCTGGATTGGTATTGCAACAGTTTTTGCAAACATTGAAGTTACAATTGTTGTTCATGCTTTTGGTATGGATCAGACTTTGGGTAACACTCTTTTTGCAGCAACCTTCCTTGCAACTGATATTTTGAGTGAACTTTACGGTAAAAAAGAAGCCAACAAGGGTGTACTGGCAGGTATTTTAACAAGTCTGACCTTTATTCTTCTTTCTTTCCTTTGGGTACATTACATTCCTGCACAAAGTGATTGGGCTAGTGAATTTGTACACGGACTTTTCTCTAACACACCAAGAATGCTTCTTTCAAGTTTGATTGCATATGTTGTTTCTGAATTTATTGATGTAACTCTCTATCATGCCTGCTGGAAACTTACAGAAAAGAAAACTGGCAGCCACACTAAAATGCTCTGGTTCCGCAACAACTTTTCTACACTCATCTCGCAGTTAGTAAATATTGTACTCTTTAATTTTGGGGCTTTTTTGGGTATTTATTCATTCAAAGAATTACTCGCAATCACTGCATCTTGTTATGTAATTTATGTTGCAACAAGTCTTTTGGATACACCTTTTGTTTACATTGCCCGAAAAATTGTAAAAAAAGACCAGGAATAGTTTTGATTACTTTTTGATTCTGTTACAATTCCAATCAAGGAGTTTAACTTGCTTTCAAATCGTTTTTTACGTTAAATGCGGTAATGTCAATTATTCTGCTTATTGCTGTAGGTTATTATTTAAAACAGATTGGGCTATTTGATCAGAATTTTTTCTTTAATGAATAAACTCAGTTTTCGCTGTTGTTTGCCCTGTTTGCTTTTTTATAACATTTACAATGTAGATAATCTTTCTGAGATAAAAGAATATGGAAGCGTTTGTCTTTTTGCAGTAATTTCCGTTCTGGCTTTCTTTTTGATTGCACTGTTAATAGTAAATTTTACAATCAAAGATAATTGCCAGAAAGGAATTATGATTCAATGTGCATACCGTTCACATTATGCAATTATTGGAATCTCTCTTGCAATTTCAATTTCTTCCGGAGATATTAAACCTGTTGTGGCTGCATCTATTATTTCTTCAGTTTCAATTCCACTTTTTAATATTCTGGCCACTATTGCGCTTACCCTTTATGTAAAAGAAAATGGTAAAAAAGAAACTATTGCTTCTGTTATAAAAAAAATAATTACTAACCCGCTTATTCTTGGAGTTTTTGCTGGTTTTGTCTGTCTTTTTATCAGATATCTGTTTCCTGTTTCTAATGATGGAAATAAATATTTTACAATCAAACAAAACCTTGCTTAATTTTGTAAACCGCAAGTTGTTTCAACAACTGAGGATTTACAAAACGTTCGCGCAAGCGAACACGTAAATAAACAGAGTTTTGTGAAAAACTCAAGTTAAAATGAATAGTGCCACAGGGCTTCCGCATTATAAACACTTTTCCGTAATGTTGGAGCGAAGGAGCGGGGCGTGGTTCAAAAACACTCTTTTTGTGGCTGCTGCGAAGCGGCAGTTCAATAGTTTCTATACCACAAAAAGCGTGTAGTGCATTATTGCGCGGTTTTGAATCACGCAACCGTGACTGGGAGCCAAAAAATCGGGATTTTTGTTTATAATGCGTTTGCCCT
>CAMGTC010000209.1 GCA_946061765.1 uncultured Treponema sp. | reverse complement strand
ACCTAGCCTTATAGGCTAAGTGCAAACCACCCGTTTGACGGGTGGTTATGATTTTTTATTTAACTTACATTTCGTAAATTCAATCTGCAATTGTATATTAGAAGCCGCTAAAGAGCAGTTTGATTTATATTAAGCGAAGCGACGCGGTTAGTTTTCTGACGAAGGAAGAAAACTAAGTAAGCAGTTGTAAAGCAACCGCGGCGATTACAGGTGCTCTAATAGGAAAAGAGTTAAAAAGTGAGCTGTAACTGCGCATCATTTTAGTTTTACCCGATACATTACAGGTGGCAGCTATATTTACCTTCCGTTTCCTTTAAATTAGGTTTTGTTTTATGGTCTTGTTGGTTATGAAGCCTTTATGGAAATTCTCTCTACTCACATTTCTTGAGTTTAATCTGCAATTGTAAATTCCCCGCCGCCCCGAGAATGGAAGGGGAAAAGAAAGTAAAATAAAAGTTCCAGACTTTTATTTTACTTTCTTGCAAGTGCGAAGCACCGGCCGTAGGCAAGCCCTGACATGCGAGTCTTGTGGGGTTTGGGCCATGAAAAAAAATAATCATATAATAATTGTTATAAATCTTAATGACCTGCTTTAAATTATGTGTTAAAATAATAGATATTTATGAATAAATTATTTTTATATTTCCTTTTAATTTTTGTCCTTGCTTTTTTTTCTTGTAATAACAGTCAGGTTATTTATGAGGACGACTTGGAAATTTCTACTATAAAAAAATCAATTTTAGATAAAGAATCGGATACTTTGTGGACTTCGGAGTTGGAAGGGGATTTTTTAAAGACAAATTATGAATATAATGGGGCAAAAATTGCAAATTCTCTGCCTGTAACTTTTGATTTATTTTATTTTGATTTAAATTATAAAGATAAGATTTTGCCAGAATTAGAGTCTTTTGGTAGCTTGGATACATCAAAAATCCCAGATGATTTGCTATCAAAAATCCGCTCATTTATTAAAGATGTGAGTGAGAATCCTTATGGGGATTTTTCGTCCTATTTTGATAAGAGTTTTTATTTTTCTTATATTTTTTTCCTGGATCAGTTAAAGAATAATTACCAGAAATATTTTCAAATTGAGTTTCCATATAAAGAGTTAAATTGTGAAAAGTCTGAGTTACAGAATAGTTCTGATTCTGATACGGAGAATGTTGTCTATCCGGCTTTATTCACATCTAATAGAATAGGGCAGGCTTTTATTTCCTCTGATTTAATTCAAATTCCTGTTCGACTTTACAATAAAAAGTCTTATCTTGATATTTTGATTTTTATAAAAGTAAAGAATTATTTAATTTATAATATCGAAATTAAAAATTGGAGTAAGTAAGATGGATGATAAAAAATTATCTGGTATTGAAAGAGAATTAGTACTTCAATATTTGATTGATGGTAATGTTCCAGTTACAATTACACCTCTGGAAAATCAATATGAGGCAGATAAAATCCACTCCTTAAATGCTCAGGTTATTCCAATTGCAATAAGACCTGAACATATGACTGTAAAAGATAATGGTGAAATTTTTCTTGAAAATCCTAATCAAAATGTTTTGGATTTAATAAATAAGCAGATTAAAGTTGAATTCTATTTTAACAGAGTTGGTTTATTTTTTATTTCAACATTAAAATCAACAAAAAAAGGTATTTATCTTCAGTTACCTAAAATTATTGACCGGATTAGCGACGATGTGGAAGAAAAGGAATATGATTTAATTGCAAATGTTTATTATGAATTAAAATCAAAAAAGAATTTAAATATTAATTGCTATCCATGGAATAAAATTGAATTATATAAAAGACCTGTTTGGAAAATTATTCCTCTGGAAAATCAAAAAAAAGCCAAAGATATTCTTGAGAATTTTGTTGAAACTGCAAAATCTGAAAAAAATACTTCAAAAAATATTGGAAATGGTATTCAGCTTATTTCTGTCTGTCATTTTCTTACTTACAAAGAAGATAAAATGGAATCAATGCAGAATCGACAGAAACCTGTAAATATTTTATATATTGATCATGAGCGTGTTGTTTTAGGCCAGGAAATAAATAATTCGTCCGAATCAGAAAAGTCTTTTGAATTAGATTATGAATATGGAATGAAACTTTCTTTTTCCATTAAAAAAGGCCCAGTTGATACTCGTGATATTTTTGTTACAATACAAGTGAATCAGATTTATCAGAATGACAATAAATATTGTTTTGACTGTAAATATAAGACTATGCAGGAAGAAGATTTACGTTTCCTTTATGAAAAAACAACTTCTTCGCTTTTTATTTAATTTTCTTTTCTTTTGAGTTTTTTGTGTAGCCTAAAATTGTTGCAATAGGATTTAAGTATTCGATATTTTCACAGACAATTTTAATAATTACTGTGATTGGTACAGCTAAAATCATTCCAACAAAACCCCAGATAAATCCCCAAAGACTCAAACTGACTAAAATGACAAAGGGTGATAATCCTAATTCTTTGCCTTCAATTCTAGGTTCGATTATATTTCCTAATGTAAAGTTGATAAAGGTCATGCCAAAAAATACAATCAATACTTTTCCATATTGTGGATAAAATTGTAATAAGGTAAAAATAGTTGTTGAAATTACTGAAATAATTGAACCGAATGTAGGAATAAAATTCATAAGAAATGAGAAGAATGCCCAAACAATAGGGAAATCCACTCTGAGTATTTGTAATAAAAGAAATGTAGAAATGCCTGTGATGAGTGAAATTAAGAATTTAATAAAAATATAACGGCTTGTTTCTTCTACAATTTTTCCAGAAAGGAAGGAAATATTATTTGTTTTACTATCAAATGCTTTATGAAATCTTTGTGAAAAACTTGTTAATTCAATTAATAAAAATGAAAAAAGTAATAATACTAATATAAGGTTTTTTGCAACGGATACCAGCCCTGAAGATAAAAATACTGCCAGTTTTTGGATAAGTCCTCTAATTTGTAAATATTGCCAGATATTATCGAAAAAACTTTTGCCTTCGTCAAATTTTAAATCTAGTTTATTTGCTAATAATTTATATATTGTATTGAATTTTGTCTCATACTTTGGATATTCAGCTATGATTGTTGTTAAAGATGTAAATAATAAAGATGAAAAAGAAAAGATAATTACAACGAGAAAAAATATGATAAAAATGCAGGAAAGTAAATAAGGTATTTTTAACTTATTGTAAAGGGTAGTTGGTAATCTTTTAAAAACAAAGGCGAGTAAAATGGCAGTAACCACAGGAAGCATTACAGAACTTAAAACTTTACATAAAAAACCTAATAAAATTATTGCGAAGAAAAACAGTAATAAAAAGATTTTCTGATTATAAGAATTATTTTCCATAAGCTTCCCCGTCTTATTAATTATTTTTTTGGTAAAATTTTGTCAAATCCACAGTAAGGTACTAAAACTTCTGGAATTGTAACAGAGCCGTCGGCATTCTGATAATTTTCAAGAATTGCAAGCATTGCACGTCCAACAGCAATGGCTGTACCATTTAATGTATGTACGTACTTATTCTTTCCATCATCGTCCTTGTATTTGATGTTTAGACGACGAGCCTGATAATCTGTACAGTTTGAAGTTGAAGTTACTTCACCATATTCACCACCGTTTCTTCCTGGCATCCATGCCTCAAGATCCCATTTACGATAAGCTGGTGCTCCTAAATCTCCTGTGCAAGTATCTACTACATGGAATGGTAAACCAAGTCCTGAAAAGATTTCCTCTTCAATCTGGCGGAGTTTTTCGTGAATTTCATCTGATTGTTCAGGAGTAGAGTATGCGAACATTTCTACTTTATCAAACTGATGTACACGGTAAAGACCTTTTGAGAACTGTCCTGCAGCACCTGCTTCGCGGCGGAAACAATGAGAAAGACCTCCATATAATAAAGGTAGCTGATCCTTATTTATAATTTCGTCCTGATGGTATCCACCCAAAGTAATTTCGGCTGTTGCAACTAAACAAGTTCCTTCTTCTTCAATTGAATAAACATTTGATTCGTTTCCACGAGGATTAAATCCTATTCCCTTTAAAACTTCTTCTTTTGCAACATCAGGTGTAATGAACAATTTGAAATTGTGCTTTCGAAGAGTATTTAAAGCATACATAATTAAAGCTTGTTCAAGGAATACTGCTTCATTTTTAAGATAGTAAAATTTAGGACCTGAAACTTTAGTTCCTCTGTCAAAATCGATGATATCCAGAGATTCGCCAAGTTCAACGTGATCTTTTGGTTCAAAATCAAATTTACGTGGAGTTCCAACCTTTTTTACTTCAAGATTTTCTGTATCTAATTTTCCAATTGGAGCCTGAGGATGAACCATATTTGGAATTTTTCTTGCAGCTTCTTCAAGTTCACTTTCAACATTTTTGCTTTCACTTTCAATTTTGGAAATTTCTTCTTTAATTGCTTTTCCTGCAGAAATTAATTCCTGTCTTTTTTCAGGATCTAATTTTTGCTTCATTGCATTAGCATTTTCGTTTCTTTTCTGCTGAAGGCCCTGAAGTTTTGTAACAAGTTCAGTTCTCTTGTCATAAAGTTCAACAACTTTATCTGCATCAGCAGTCATATTTCTGTTAATAATATTCTGTTTTACTGCAGCTAGATTGTCTTTAATAAATTTGTAGTCTAACATTAGTATGCTCCTTATATTTTATGCTACTCTAATGAGTAACGAACGATTACATTTGATTGAACTTCTACATATCCGTCAAGAATTGGAGTAGAAGCCGCACTTGCAAGCAAGACTCCTTTTGCATTACTTATAGATGAATCTCTTACATCTGAAGCCCAAGTTTCATTAATTTCCATTACTATTCCAACTTTACTTCCGCTGGCACCTGCAAGAAGATTTGCTGCATCCTGTGCATTTTGAATTGCCTGACTTCTTGCCTGTCTTAAAGCTGAACTTTTATCCAATGATAAATATTTATAATTACAAAGTCCATTTGAACCGTTTCTTATTGCAGTATCAATTACATTACTAGCAATTTCTACATTTCGTATTAAAACTCGGATTGTATTTACAACTGTATACTGGCCTGGATATGAATAAGTTTTTAAATCCTGACTTACATTATAATCAACTGTGGTAATATCATTTTCATCAATGCCAGCTGATTTTAATGCTTCAATAACTCTATTTGTTGTATCAGCATTTTTATTTGTTGCATTTACAATATTCCATTCAATATTTCTTACCAAAAAATCCAATA
>CAMGTC010000208.1 GCA_946061765.1 uncultured Treponema sp. | reverse complement strand
AGGCCTTGCAGGAATGTCTTATCACGGTGGTTTTATTGGCGGTTTTATTGGAATGTTGATCTGGTGTAAAATCCATAAACATTCTTTCTGGAAATGGTGTGATGCCATGGCTGTAGCAATTCCATTAGGTTACACTTTTGGACGACTAGGTAATTTCTGTAACGGTGAATTATTTGGACGAATTACAAGTGTACCTTGGGGAATGGTTTTCCCAGCAGCAGAGCGTTTTTCTTCATCTTTCCAGTGGGTACAAGATTTTGCTGCAAAAATTGGAATGGATATCTCTAACACAAATCTTGTAAATTTTCCCCGCCACCCAAGTCAACTTTACGAAGCATTTTTTGAAGGAATTGTTCTTTTCTTAATTTTGTGGTTTACAAGAAAACATAAAAAATTTGACGGACAAATGTCTGTTATGTATACCGCAGGTTATGGTTTATTCCGTTTTGTAATCGAATATTTCAGAGAACCAGATGCTGATTTAGGCTTTAGAATTGCAAAAGATGCAAATGCAGCAATTTATCAAAACACATCTCTTCTGAATATTTCTACAGGTCAGATTTTATGTTTTATTATGATTATTGCCTCTTTAACAACAGGCATTATTTTATTCATCTTAAATAAAAAGAATAATAAAAAGGACTAAAAAATGACAGTTTTACAAGGTTTTTTATTGGGATTACTTCAGGGAATTGCAGAATTTCTTCCAATTTCATCTTCCGGACACCTTGCCCTGGTCCAGCACCTTTTTGGCTTAACAGATTTACCTTTATTGTTTGATGTTATTTTACATCTGGCAACTTTACTGGCAGTTATATTATTTTTTTGGAAAAAGATTTGGGAACTTTTAAAAGTATTTGGCAGATGGATTGCAAGACGTCCAGCTCCGGCAGAAACTTCTGATAATCTTTTGTGTAAAACAGAAAAAGCTGGCAGAAATACAATTATCGCTATAATAATTACAACTGCAATTACAGGTATACTTGGAATTGTTTCAAGTAAATTAATTCCAGAACTCCCAATTACTTTTACCTGCGGAGGATTCATTGTTACAGCCTGCCTTTTAGTTTTTTCTCATTTTTACGAAAAGAAAAATCTTAATTCTGTTAAAAATCAGGAAAATCAAAAAAAGCAGGAAGGAATTTCTATTCCTCAGGCAATTTTAATTGGAATTATGCAGGGAATTGGAACTCTTCAAGGAATAAGCAGAAGTGGCTCAACTGTAACAGGAGCTTTATTTGGTAAAGTTGATAGAAAAATCGCAGGAGATTATTCTTTTATAGTATCAATTCCAGCAATTTTAGGTGCTTTTATCTTAGAATTAAAAGACCTGGATAAATTAACTGGCAGTATCGGTTTACTTCCTCTTATTGTAGGATTTATTACTGCTTTTACTGTAGGCTATGGCGCTTTATGGCTATTTATGGGTATATTTAAGAAAGGAAAACTACATTGGTTTAGTTTATATTTGATTCCACTAGGAATCTTAGGAATAATATTTTTGAGGTAAATAAAATGAAAAAATTATCAGTAATTCTTTTATCAACTTTGTTTGTTCTAGCTCCAATCTATTCACAAGTATTAGACACTAATAATGATTCTGGTGTCGAAGATGATACAGACTGGAAAGAACAGGGTAAAAAAGCTTTGGACGAAACAGGAAAGTTCTTTAAAAAAGCAGGCAGTAAGATTAAGGAAGAAATTAATAACGCTTCTGAAATCACCTGCTATGGAACTTGGGTTTATGAAGCAAAAGGCAATACAAGTACTTTAATTTGTAACGAAGATGGAACAATGGAATTCAAACGCAAGATTGGCGCAGAAACTGATTACTGGACAGGAACTTTTACAGCTACTTTCAAAATCATTTCATTTACAATCAATCAGGCTGGAAGAAAAACTATAATCTCAAACAATAAATCTGAAAATCCAAATCAGAAATGGAAATTCACCTATGCTGTACAAGATGATGGAAAATCACTTAAAATAATTTCATCTGATATTCCAACAGACTTTGACGGAACAGATTATTCAAAAGGTGTTATTTTTACTAAAAAATGAAAGAAATCTATATAGATTCTTCTATTGCAGAAAATCAAGCAAAGCAGCGCTACAATTTTCCTGAATTTATAATGATGGAAAATGCCGCTGCTGCCCTGGAAAACAAAATCTTATCTTTACCAGACTTTTCTTCACAAAAGCAAATTCTAATTTTATGTGGTTGCGGAAACAACGGGGGCGACGGTTACGCTCTGGCCCGAAGACTTTATGGTAAATGCAAAGTCTCGATTATTAAAACCCAAGATGCAAAAAGTTCAGAGGCAATTGTTCAAGCCCTTATGGCAAAGGCTCTCGGAATTAATTTTCTTTCCATGGCTTATGTTTCCCAGCTGGATTTTTCAAACTATTTTGCAATTGTAGATGCTATTTACGGTAGCGGCTTCCACGGCACATTTTCTTTGGAAATTGAAAATCTCTTAATCAAGATTAATAAAGAAAAAGCAATTAAAATCGCCTGTGATATTCCTTCTGGAATTACAAAAGAAGGCAGAGCCCAAAACAATTCTTTTAAAGCTGATTTTACAGTAACCATGGGAGCTTTAAAAATCGCTTTATTTTCGGATCAGGCAAAGGAACTTTGTGGAAAAATTTCCGTTGCAGAGCTTGGTATTTCTTCTACAGTTTTTAATACTTGTGCACAAGCCCAGGCTTTTTTGATTGAAGAAAATGATGTAAAACTTCCATACAGAAAAAATCCAAACACCCACAAGGGGTCTTACGGCCACACTCTGGTATTTGCAGGCGAAAAATCTGGGGCCGCAATCTTAAGTGCCACTGCCGCAATGAATTTTGGAAGCGGATTAACTACACTTTTAGCAACAGGTAGTTCTAATCTAAATCAATTTAAAATTTCACCAGGCCTTATGATTTCTTCTGAAATTCCTCAAAAAACAACAGCCATTGTTATTGGAAACGGTCTTGGACAGAAAGAAGATGCAAAAAATGCAATTAATTATTTTATAGAATGGATAAAACATAGTAAAAATCCAAATTGCGTAATAGATGCAGATTTATTTTATTACAGCAAAATAAAAGAATTACTTCAGGAATTAAATTCCCTCAAAAGTGCAAACATCATTCTTACACCTCATCCAAAAGAATTTCAGAGTCTTTTAAATCTGCTTTACATAAATGATAGAAATGACTACACAATAAACGAAGTAATTGAACATAAATTAGCTTTAGGAAAAGAAATTCTTAAAATCTTTTCTAACCTCACATTAATTTTAAAAGGCGCAAATACAATAATTTTATGCCAAAATCAAACCTTTATTTGTGATACAGGATCTCAATCACTTGCAAAAGGCGGCAGTGGAGATATTTTAGCAGGACTTTGCGCAGGTCTTTTGGCCCAGGGATATTCTTCAAAAGATGCTTCAATAACCGCAGTTTATTCCCACGCAAAGGCAGCAAATAAACTTTCCCCAGAAGATTTTTCCCTTACTCCAGAAAAATTATTGGATAATTTATTAGATTTGTAAAAAAAAAGACTGTAGATTATATAAAAAATCCACAGTCCTTTTTGCTATCAATTAATTTTATTCAAATTAAAACTTTGCTTTTCTTAAACGTACCTGTTCAATATCTTCACAAAATAACTGTCTCAAATCATTTAATCCAAGTGCCATAAGAGCCATACGGTCAATACCAATACCCCAGGCAAGAACTGGACAATCTAAGCCCATAGCTTTTGTTACTTCTGGACGGAATATACCAGAACCACCAAGTTCAAACCATCCCAAAACAGGATGTTTAATGTGAACTTCAATTGAAGGTTCTGTAAATGGGAAATAACCAGGAACATATTTTACTTCTTCTGCACCTGCAATTTCTGTAGCGAACATCTTTAACATACCAAGAAGATCACGCAAAGTTACATCATTACCTGCAATAATACCTTCTGTCTGATAAAAATCTGATAAGTGAGTTGCATCTACTTTATCATAACGGAAACAACGGGCAATACCAAAATATTTTCCAGGAACTTCTGCTTTATGTAACTGGTGAGCAGACAAAACTGTTCCTTGTGAACGCAAAATTAATCGTCTTGTAAATTCATTATCAAACTGGTAATCCCAACCACGACTTCCTGTATTTCCACCATTTTCGTGAACTGCTTTTACGTTGCTCAAATATGGTTCTTCAATCATTTTTGCATGTGTAGGATTCTTTAAGCGATAAACATCATGAATATCACGAGCAGCGTGGAACTGTGGCATGAACAATGCATCACCATTCCAGAATTCAGTTTCTACAAGAGGACCATCAAATTCCTGGAATCCAAGAGAAACAAGTTTATCTTTTACTGATTCAAGGAACTGAACATAAGGATTTGTACGTCCAGGAATAATACGAGCAGGAGGAATAGAAATATTATAACCACGGAAAGTTCCATTTTTCCATTCTCCAGAAGCAAGCATTTTTGGAGTGATTTCTCCAATTTCATTTCCTGTAATACCAGCTTTTTTAAGAGCTTCTTTTACACTTTCAAAGCCTGCATTTAATTTATAGAAAACAGTTTCTCTTTCTATCATCTTAAATGGTGAATCAGCTGCACCACGTTTTTTTGCAAGGCCGTTCATTGCTTCTACTTCTTCTGCAGATAAATCACCCTTATTTAACTGACCATTTTCAGCAGCAATAGCTTTTTTAATAAGATTAGAAGTAATTTTTATACGATTAGGAAGTTCTGCCCCTGTGTATTCAACTTTTTTTTCAGCATTCATCTTAAGAACGCCTTCTTTTACTAATGGACCAAAAGCAGAACCAACATCTTTTTGTTCTAGACCAATTCCAGCTGCAATTTCTGGCATTACATGAGGGCCGTTATCTTTTAAGAAAGCAACCATTCTTTCTTCAACAGTTCCAGTCTTTGCAAGAGTACGACCCATATCTGTAATTTCATAAAATGTATGTGGAGTTCTACGGATTTCTTTTAAAAGGCTCTTTCCAGAAAGCCAAGAAAAGGCCTGATTCGCATGACCTTCTTTATATTCCAATTCCTTCTGGAGTTTTTCTGAAGTGAGTTCATCCTTATCTGAATATTTTAATAAAACTTTGATTTCAAGAGGATGTAAATTTTTAATAATGTTTATGATATCCATTTTAAGATCCTTATAAAATACGTCGAGTCAAGGCACGCTCACGCTTAAAGCCTTGACTTCGCCGTTTTGAGGGTTTTGTAATA
>CAMGTC010000207.1 GCA_946061765.1 uncultured Treponema sp. | reverse complement strand
CCGCTTTGCAGCAGCCACAAAAAGAGCCTTTTTGAACCACGCCCCGTTCCTTCGCGCCAACTTTACGGAAAAGCGTTTATAATGCGGAAGCCCTGCAATCATATAAGAAGAATATTGAAACTCTTTTTCATTTGTGTTAAATTGTTTCAATAAACTTGAAAAAATTAAAATTTATATAAGGAGTTCCTAATGTCAGGACATAGTAAATGGGCCACCATTAAACATGCAAAAGGATTAGCCGATGCAAAACGCGGTAAGATTTTTACAAAATTTATTAAGGAAATTTCTATTGCTGCACGTATGGGAGGTGGAGATCCAAACTCTAACCCACGTCTCCGTACTGTAATTATTAAAGCTCGTGCAGCTAACATGCCAAAGGACAACATCGAACGTGCCATTAAAAAAGGTACAGGTGAAGATGGTGGAGCAGCATACGAAGAATTTGTTTACGAAGGATATGCTCCTGGTGGAGTTGCTGTAATGGTTGAAGTTCTTTCTGATAATAAGAACCGTGCAGCTGCAGATATTAAAAACATTTTCTCTAAGAGTGGCGGAAACTTAGGAACAACTGGTTCTGTTTCTCGTATGTTCCAGAGAAAAGGTACAATTGAACTTGACGCTGAAAAAGTTTCAGAAGACGAAGTAATGGAAGTAGCTTTGGAAGCTGGTGCTGACGATATCGTAAATGAAGACGGAGTAATTACAGTTACTACATCTCCTGATGCATTCTCTGCAGTAGCTGATGCATTGTCAGAAAAAGGATTTGAAACACTTTCTGCTGATGTTGGATTAGTTCCAGATGCATATACTCCAGTAGATAAAGATACAGCTGCAAAAGTTCAGAAAATGATCGATCGTCTTGAAGATAACGATGATGTTCAGAACGTATACCATACAGCTGAATATCCAGACGACTTCGAACCTGAAGAATAATCATAGAAGCTGCGTTAAAAAAAAATGCGACAGCATTTTTTTAGTAGCATCAAACTTAATAATAGAAGCTACGTTAAAAAAAATGCGGAAACAATTTTCTAGTAGTTACAACTATTCGTAGTTATCAAAAATCCGTTCACCACTGAACGGATTTTTTTTATTTAGGGTTTATTACAAATCCTAAAAACGGCCGAGTCAAGGGCTTGAACGAAGTGTCCCTTGACCGGACGTATTGAGGGTCTATTACAAAACCCTCAAAACGGCGAAGTCAAGGCTTTAAGCGTGAGCGTGCCTTGACTCGACATATATTTATAGAAAAATGATTTTAGTCTATAATCAATAAAAATGATTAATAATAAGCAAAATTTTGAACCCCTTCCAGGTTCTGAAAATGTAAATTCAATTCAAAAAAAATCAATCCGAAGAGTCTTGGGAATTGACCCGGGCCTTGCAAATACCGGCTTTGGTATAGTTGATTATTGTAATGGAAAATATAGAATGGTCTCTTACGGTTGCATAGCAACTAAAAAAGATCAGCCACATGGAGAGAGACTCCTTACAATTTACAATCGTTTATCAGCAATAATAAATGAATTTAGGCCTTCAGAAGCGGGTATGGAAACTCTGTATTTTGCAAAAAATGTATCGTCGGCAATGGGAGTAAGTGAAGCTCGTGGAGTTGTAACTTTACTTCTTGCTCAAAATTGTATTTGCCTTGGAGAATATAGACCGGTTCAAATTAAACAGGCAGTAACAGGCAGTCAGAATGCAGACAAAGAATTAGTTGAAAAATATGTTAAGCTTTTACTTGGATTAAAAGAAGAACCAAAACCAGATCATGCAGCCGATGCTTTAGCTGGGGCAATTACTCACTTACATTACAGTGGAGGTTTAAAATGAAAATATTAATAGCACCAGATTCTTTTAAAGGCTCTCTTTCAGCTTTAGAATTTTGCGAAATTTGTAAAAAAACTATTACTTTAATAAATCCCCAGATTCAGTATCAAACTCTTCCTCTGGCAGATGGCGGAGAAGGTACTTTAGATGCTTTAATATCCGCTTTGAAAGGAAAAAAAATTGAATATTTTGTTCAAAATTCTCTTTTTGATGAAATATATGTTCCAATCGGCTTTTTTGAAAATGGAAGATCGGCTTTAATCGAAAGTGCAGCTTCTAATGGTCTGCCATTAATAAAAGGTCATGAAAATCCTGAAGAAACTTCTACTTATGGAGTTGGCCAGATGATTGGTTTTGCGGTAGATTACGGCGCAAAAAACATAACTTTAACTTTAGGTGGTTCTTCTACTAACGATTGCGGACTGGGAATGTTAGCTGCTCTTGGAGCTTGTTTTTATAATAAAGAAGGCCTTTCTTTTGTTCCTACTGGTAAAACTTTAATTGATGTTGTTGATTTTGATTTTTCTATGATGTATCCAAGACTTGTTGGGGCCAGAATAGATGCTATTTGTGATGTTGAAAATCCTTTGTGTGGACCTAATGGTGCTTCTAAAATATTCGCTCCTCAAAAAGGTGCTGATTCACAAATGGTAGAAAGACTGGAAAAAGGTTGTCTTCATATAAGCAATTTATTTAAAGCAAAATTAGGAAAAGATTTTTCAATGGAAAAAGGTGCTGGAGCTGCTGGAGGAATGGGCTTTGCTGTCATTTCTGCATTTAAAGGAAAATTAAAAAGCGGTATAGATAGTGTTTTGGATTTATGTCATTTTGAAGAAAAACTTGATTCTTGTGATTTAATTATTACAGGAGAGGGCTCTTTTGACAGACAATCATTAATGGGTAAAACTATTGGAGGTCTAATAAAAAGAAGCAGAGGTCTTCCTGTAAAAATTTTTTGTGGTTCTAAAAAAGATAATTTTACATTGCCAGATAATGTGGAAGTTTTTGAGATTAGTAAGGGAATGTCTCTTGATGATGCCATCAAAAATGCCCCGGCTAATTTAGAAAAGGCCTTTAAGGAAAATCTATCTAAAATAATATGACTTTATATGTGTCGCAAAAAATGTTAAAATAAATTATGTTCAATTCAATCAAAGGGATTATAACTGGAAAATTCCCAAAGCAACTCTTTTTAGATAATAATGGAATGGAATTTGATATTTGTATACCAGATTCAAATCTTGATATGCTGCCTCCTGTTGGAAACGAGGCTAGGATTTTTACATGGCTTCAGCATACAGACCAGCTGATGACCCTTTATGGTTTTGCCAGTGCGGAAGAAAGAACTGTATTTTTTGATTTACTCAAGGTTGATGGAGTTGGACCAAAAGCTGCTGTTAAGATTATGAGTGCGGTAAGCAGCGGCCGTCTTATGGATGTTCTTGAAAAAGGCGATCTTGAAATGCTGGAAAAAATTCCAGGAGTTGGAAAGAAGACTGCCGGTAAGATGATGCTTACACTTAAGGGAAAACTTACCCTCAGGGGTTCTGATTCAGCTGACCTTGTCCATGTTGCCGCTGCTTCTCCTTATGCAGATGTTGTTTTGTCTCTTGCAAGTATGGGCTACGATAAAAAAATGGTTGAACAGAAAGTTGCCCAGCTGGTGGAAGTTCTTACAAATGATGCTTCTTTTGCAGGAAAAAGTCAGAAGGAAAGGGAAGATATTCTTTTCCGCCGTGCTATTGTGGAACTTGCCTAAAATAGCAAATGCGTTAAAAACGATAGTCCATCGGGACTATCGTTTAGCATTTACGAAAGAATGGCTCGCGAGATTTATCGAGCGGCTTTTTTTTATTTAAACTTTTCAATCAGCTGATTGCGGTTTTTACATTCAGTTATATTCAGAATATAGCTTACGTAATTTTCTACAGTGTGAAGGCTTAGAAAGAGTTCGTCTTTAATCTGACTATTTGTTTTTCCCTGTAAAATCAGTTCAAACACTCTTTTTTCATTTTCTTTTAGAATTGGAATTATTGAATCCAGTTCCTTTTGTATGGAAATGTCATTTTCTTCAAAGTAAGTTCCATCTGAGTGAACAATATTAAGGCAGTTAATCAGTTCATTATCGCCGGCTGCTTTTGAAATAAAGCCCTTTACTCCCAGATCTTTTGCCTGTAGCTTAAATCCAAGGGTATCAAACATCGAGTAAATAATTATTTTTACCTGGGGATATGTATTTTTAACTTCTCTGGCCAGATCAAAACCAGATTCTTTTCCAAGCTGAATATCAATAATTATGATTTCGGGAAGTTTTTCTTTATTTTCACCGGATTTTGAAAGTTCTTTCAGACAATCTTTGGCAGAAGAAAAAGTTCCACTTACTTTCCATAATGTTTTTTCTTCAAGGTAAGAGGCAATTCCTTTTCTAAGCATAAAATGGTCATCTACAATAAAAGGTTCCTTTTTCATACAGATTCTCCAGAATCATTTTTGCAGGGAATTTCCAGTACAATATTCAAACCTTCGTTTTCTTTGGAATAAAAGTCAATTTTACCACCAATAAGTTTTATGCTTTCCATAATATTTCTTACTCCAAAATGATGTTTCTTTTTAGTCATATCCTTTACCTGGCATCCAATTCCATCATCAATAATAACAATTTTAAGCATATTGCCTTTATCATTCTGGTTTTTGCTTAAGTAAATATTTACAGAAGTTGCAAAAGAGTGCTTTTCGATATTCGAAAGAATTTCCTGAATAATCCGAACTGTATGTTTAGAAACTTCAAGCGAAAAAAGAGGAATTGTAAAATCAGCTTTTGTATTAATTGTACATGGAATTTTTGTTTTTTGAGAAAACCGCTTGCAGAGTGTATCAATTATAGAAAGAAGTTCCGGATTAGTTTCTGTCTTTTCTCCAGAATTTTCTGCAAGACTGATTTCTGCAGGACTGAGGTTATAGCATATATTTCGTAAAAGAATAATGCAGTCTGTAAGTTCTTTTATAATCTGGTCTTTTCTGGTAAGTTCCTGTTTTGAAACCTCAAGGAGTTCTACATCTGTTCTTATAATCCTTATTGTCTGAACTGCAGAATCGTGCAGGTCGCGGGAAAGTTTTATTCTTTCTTTATTCTGAATGTCAAAAATCAATTTTTTGTCTTTTTTATTTAAGTGCTGGCCGAATTTTTTTGAAAGAATTATAAGATTAAATATGACAGCAAAAATCAAAAGAAGAGATAGTACAATTATTATAAAGTTTTGCCCATTAAAAATCTTCAGCCTGCTTATATTTGAATCAAGAAAATTAATCATCGCAAAATAATTTTCTTTTTGAATAAGCCTTCCATTTTTATATGGCCAGAAAGAAGAGTCATTTATAGTGTGCATAAGAAGATAGGCGTTGTATACAGAGCATGCATTCATAAATTCGCTTTCATT
>CAMGTC010000206.1 GCA_946061765.1 uncultured Treponema sp. | reverse complement strand
TTTGAGGGGGTTGTACTACCCCCTCAATAAAAATTTAAAACTCGACATTTGTCCTAATTATCAAAAATAAGCCGTTCGCCTAATATATGTAATATTTCCGAAATTACAGGATTAAGCGTCAGCTTTATAAGATCTTGAAAACGAAAAACCGATAGCAGAAATTGGAAAAACAATCGAGGTAATCAATCTTCTTGGACTTGATATTTTAGTGGAGGCCAGGGGAGATGAATAATTTTTCTTTAACTGTCCTTATTGAAATAAATGGAGTAATAACAAAAGCTGGTTCTATCACTGGCACTAACTATAAAAAATGCAGAGTGGCTTGTTAATTAATGATGCGGTTCATGTCGTACGGAATGCAATACCTGTTCTTTTGCAATCTGCTCACCGGACGGAATATGTCCAAATAAAAATGCGGCAAGGAAAAATGCTTTGACGGCCGCCGGGATTGTTTGGAAATTTAAAACTGCAGGAAAGGTTTTGAGATTCTTGAAAATGTTTATGAGGAAGAAAAATGAGCGAGTACAAAATTGTAGAAAATCAGTTAAATATTGAAGACTTTAAAGCACTTTTTGAGGATGCAGGATGGGGGACTCCTTGTGTGAAAATGGTTGAAGTCTCTCTTAAGAAATCTTATGCAACTTTTAGTGTTCTTGATGGTGATAAAGTAATTGGCTGTGCACGTCTTCTTGGAGATGGAGCAATGGCTTTCTTTGTAAAAGATGTGATAATAAAATCTGAGTTCAGAGGTAAAGGCATCGGTAAAATGCTTATGACTCACATTGAAGATTTTATCAAGTGTCAGATTGAACCTGGCTGGTGGACTTGTGTGGAATTAATGTCGGCAGGTGGAAAGGAATCATTCTACGAAAAACTGGGATTTGAAAGACGTCCTACTGAAACTCGTGGTGCAGGTATGATGAAGATGGTTGGAAGGGAAGAAAAATGAATTTTAGACTGATGCAAATTTCTGACTACGATTCAGTTTACAATCTCTGGATAAATACACCGGGCATGGGATTGAATTCAGTTGATGATAGCAAAGATGGAATTGAAAAATTCTTGAAGCGAAATCCCACCACCTGTTTTATTGCGGAGGAAGATGGAAAAATTGTTGGCGTAATAATGGCAGGCAACGACGGTCGGAGAGGTTATATCTATCATACGGCAGTTTTGCCAGAGTTCCGCGGAAAGCATGTTGCAAAAACTCTTGTTGAAAATGCAATGGCTGCTTTGGAAAAAGAAGGAATCACAAAAGTTGCCCTTGTGGTTTTTGAAAAGAATCAAAACGGCAACGGCTTCTGGGAAAAGATTGGTTTTACAGTCCGCAATGATTTGATTTACAGAAACAAGACCATAGTTCAGATGGAACGCATTGATACTTAAAAGAAAGAGAATTAATGCCACTTGTCAGAATCGAACAGGAATTATTTTTAAGGACTTTTGACTTATGAAGATTTTTGATGAAGTTCAAAATGGGTTACTTGAAGCATTGAAGAAAAGTGCAGGAGAGCTGGAAAAAAAAGGTTTTGCACAGGCTGGTGAAATTGGTGATAAAATTGAAACGATTCGTTGAACATTACGGGCATATATACAAAACAGCAGATGTTTATAAGAAAGAAGAATGACATTACATAAGGCTGTCGCCTCACAAATCAAAGAAATACTCTCTCTTTACAAAGAAGTTGTTGCAGGGGTAGCAAAAACACCTATGAATCTTGGCTGGAATACGAAAAGAAAAGAAATGAAAAAAATGATTAATAAAGTCAAAAAAAAGTGACTTCAAGTCTGTATTTTTTCTAAAAGCGACATAATAAAATAGATTTTATTAAAAACGAAAAGGAGTTTAATAATGTCTATTCTGTTTTCTAAAAAAAATACTGTAACTTTGATTGGAACAATAATTTTTTGTTCAAGTTTACTGATTGGCTGCGGAAACAAAATGCCAGGAAAGGTTTATAAGATTAACGAGATTAATTATTCGAACTATGGTGAAAAAACAACTGAAAATCATGATTTTCGGGAATATGAGAAATCAGATTTTTCTTACCATTCTGATGATAAAGCTGAATATGATACCAATGGAAAACTGATTCGAAATGCTTTTTTTGCTAATACTTATGATGTCTTCGGAAATCTTATTTCATATGATTATGGAATGGATGATAGAATTGCATCTGATTCTACAAAAGCCAGTTTTAATGTTAAATACAACAAAAAAGCCAAAAAAATCACTGTTACAAATCTGGAAAAAAAATCAAATCCAAAAACTGCAATTTACAAATATGATGATTCTGGAAAACTAGTTTATTATAAAGTATCGAACTACAAAAATTCTGATATCTGGTTACAATACGATTACTCTCTAAATACTGGAAAAATCGACAGAATAACTTATTACTCAAAACTTGATGGTGAAACAGATCCTCGCTTGGGTATTGCCCGCTGGATTTTCCAATGGGATTATTTTTCAACTTTCAATTTCAATAATTATAAATAAGCATCGATCTATTCTGATATAATATAAACTATGAAAAAATTTCTTTCTGTCTGTTTATTATTTTTTACTCTGATTTATTGCCTTAATGCTTTTGATAATACGGAAATTTATCACGGTACAGCATCATCTAGTGATGGAGAGTGGACAATAGCCAGTGTTATTGGAACTCAGGGTGAAAACAAAAATGTTGAAAGCATATGGCTTCACAAGAATAATGGATTCTGGTCTTTCCCTGTAAATCTGTTGACCTTTACCGATCATTCTGGATGGTCTTATCCTTCGGTTTGTTATAACAGGCAGAATGAAAGTTTTATGGTTTATCACGATTGCTGGAAAAAGAAAATTCTGATGGTGGTATATATGAATTCTATAAAATAGACGGTCAGTATTCCCCATCAGCTTTTAATTTCTATGCAATGTCACACGAAAACGCTTTTATTTTTTCAAACGAGGCCGGGGTGTATCTGGCAAAAATATTTGGCAGATGGAAAGATGTTGGTGATGAACGAAATTATAAAATCTACAAGGTTGATTTGTCAGATTCTGTTGCTCCATTAAAAATTCCTCATGCATTGGAAAACATTGAAATATCCCGATTAAACTGGCTGCCAGATAAAAATAATGATGAAGTAAAGAATCATTCTTACAGGGATGTTTTTTTCACAACTTCAACAGGTCTGATTTTTTTGGATGCAGATGAAAGTACCTGGTGGCATTTTGACTGCATTGCAGAAAAACTAGCAAAATTTGAATCAAAGGAAGCTGCATTTGATTATGACGAAAAAACAATAATTCAGCACAGTCAGAAAACAGAATCGAATCTTATTCTGGTTAAAATCTGCATAGGTCTATTTGCAATACTCATCTGTTTAATTTTTGCTTTAATCCATAAAAAAAGAAAAACTGTAACAGTGGACGACCTTAATACAAGAGAAAAAAATCAATTTGTTTTTGGAATTCAGGAAACAGAACGTTCAAAAATCAGCCGGGACATTCACGATTCTGTAATTCAGGATATTCGTGTAATCCGTCTTGAAACAGAAAATCTTGATGTTGAAGAATCTTCAAAAGAACAGCAGAACAGAATTAAAAATCTTTCAACCGAATGTATCATTAAACTTAGGAATATCTGCTACAATCTGGCACCGGCAGAACTGGCACATCACAGCGATTGTGATTCGTCGCAAATTGAACTTGTTTCAATAATCAATACTCTGGCACAGCAGTTTTCTTCCAGAACTCATGTTCCTTGCTCCGTTACTGTGGAAGATGCTTTTAATTATCCTGTTTTAGAAAAAGAGAAGACACAGAATCTTTTTAGAGTAGTGCAGGAAGCTCTGACAAATATTGAAAAGCATTCCTATGCAACACAGGTTTCCATCTTCTTTAAAACTGAAAAATCTGATGATAAGGAAAATACAGTCATTTATATCACCGATGATGGCATTGGAATCAGCAATGAACATCTGACTGAAAAAATGAAAGATAAATCTCATCTGGGATTACGTTCAATGAAGGACAGAATGGATTTGATAGGCGGTTCTATTGAATTCGTTTCAGACCAGGATTGTGGAATGGAAATAATTGTAAGGATTTAAACCGCGGGGACTTAATATGAAAAACGTTCTTTATATTGTAGATGATCATAACATGGTGCGAAACGGCCTTAAAATGTGGCTTGAAAAATACACGGAATGGAAAGCCCCTCATGATTTTTCTAATGGTGAGGATTGCCTGAAATTTCTGGAACAGCTTTCTCCAGAGCATTCTGATTTTCCAGAAATAATGATTATTGATGTTCAGCTGATTGGCGAAACAGGATTCAAACTTGCAAAAGATATAAATACAAAGTTTCCGCAGATAAAAATCGTAATGTATTCAATGTATGATACAGCTGGATTTGTTCTGCAGGCAAAAGATTCTGGTGCAAAGGCCTATGTTTCAAAAATTGCCAACGAAGAAGAACTGGCGAAATGCCTCGAAATTGTTCAATCTGGTGGAACTTATCTGGAAGAGCACATGATTCAGACTCAGAACAAAATCAGTTCTGTTGTTAATATTCTTTCGAAGCAGGAAAAAAATATTTTTGAAGCAATTTTACAGGGAAAAACTAACTCTCAGATTTGTGAGGAATTTTTTCTTAGTGAACGAACTGTCGCAAATTATACCAGCCGTCTTTATGCAAAAATCAATGTGAAAGACCGGGAAGAATTGATTGAAAAATACAGCAAGTAATTATTTGGGAATATTTTCTGGATCCTGAAAACGGATTACTTTTTCATACGCTGCTTTTCCGTCTTCTGTAAGATATGGTTCTTTTTCCCAGCCTTCAGCACAGCCACAGAAAACTTTACAGGGCAGATTCAGTTCTGGAATATCTTCCGGGTGAACAGTTGTTGAGAAAAATCCAAATATTTCATAAAAGTAGAGGTCTTTCATCACCTCATAAAAATGCTCAATCAGTTTCTTAAACTCTAATGCAACGGAAGAAGTCTTATCAGCAAAATGTTCCCATTTCATCAGGCTGATTTTTTCAAGTGAGTTTACTCAGATTATGTAAAAACAGAGAAAGTAGATAATCCTACTCTGAAAAAATTGCAGGATATTGCCGATGATTCTTATGGAATAACATAATACAAAAATGTCAGACATGAATATTTTTTTACAAGAAACAGAAAGTATTGATTACAGTAATCCTATTATTTGAGTCCTACGGCATGATGGAATTTGCAAAAACAATGGTAGCCTGCATCCATGTTGAACTTACAAGGGAATCGAGATTTTGATGGATTACGAAAATGAAAGAATCATAAAACTTGGAGACATTACTCCAGAGTGATGAATCGGGGAATAACAAATGGAAATCATTAAAGCAACTAAGAATGACATTGAAA
>CAMGTC010000205.1 GCA_946061765.1 uncultured Treponema sp. | reverse complement strand
CTTTCATTTCGTAAACATGATAATCTTTCATGTTGTACTGATCACCGTTATCATTATTTTCTACATCTTTATCTTCATCATGCGAAGGGTAAATATATATCTTACCGTTAAAAACATGAGCAGATGGATCTGCTGTGTATAAATCTTTAACTAATGGTCTTTTTTCAATCATAGTAACTCCCTTAAAAGTAAAGAAATCTTTTATATTTCAATAACTTTTCTGCTGTTTTGAAAATTAAACAAAAATCAGCTCTAATTAATTATATTTGCAACGCAAACTTAGCAGTAAAAAACAAATGCAAATGTTATTTAACTACTCTTAATATTATGATTCTGAACCTTATTTAGATAAAATACAATAAGAAAAAGTTCTTATTAGCTGTCCTAAATAATACTTCCCGGACATTCTCTTTCTGCATTTCTGGCTGCGCACCAGGTTCCTTTTTTTAAAGCCGACTGAATATTTCCTGTATTTGCATATTCATATAAAAATCCGGAATTAAAACTGTCTCCGCAGGCTGTTGTATTTACCGCTTTGACTTTTTCGCTAGGACATTCAAAAAATTCACCCTTATTTGCGGCAAAAGTTGATTTTTCCCCTCTGGTAATAATTATTATATTTCCTAGCTGTCTACTCTGAGAAATAATTGCTTCTTTGAGTTTGTTTTCTTCAATTGGAAATTCCAGGTTATAGGTCTTACAAAATTCCTGATTGTTGATTTTTATAATTGTTGGAATTGCAACTTTTAGAGTATTTATTAAATCATCGCCAATGTAATCGGCCAGAAAGATTTTTCCTTGGGAAAGGGCTTCTTTTGCGATTTTAGGATAAATATCTTCTGACCATCCGCCAGGTCTGCTTCCGGCCAATAAAACGGCGTCTGCCTCATTAATCATTTTTGGAAGTTCTGAAGAAATCAATTTTTCTTCGTTTTTAATAAAAGCGGGGAGTCGCTGTATTGGAGCTTCTCCCACAACTAGTTCAGTTGTGCTTCCTGCACTTGTATCCAATAAAGTCCAGCATTCTCTGGTTTTTCCTGGAATTTCTATGTACTGCATTTTTATTCCATCTTCTACTGCCAGTTCCAAAAAGTCTTTATAATCTTTTTGTCCAAGTGGAACAAAGGCTGTTGCACAATTCTTTTCCAACTGAGCTAAAACTCTGGCGGAATTTAATGCTTTTCCAGAAGCATCTAAGCGGTATTTTTTTGATCGATTTACATTTTCCAATTTTACACAATCAAATGTGATTGTTCTTTGCATGGTTGCACTAAAGCAGATACATAAAAATTTTTTCATATTTAAAGTCCTAAAAATTGAGGTAATTCATAAATTGATTTTAATCGATAGGTCTGTCCCCACACCTTTTGTTCAGCATTTGACATACTTTTTGCATCCTTGGAAAGAGGTTTGCCATTTTTATTTCCAATTAAAATCGAAGTTCCTCCAAGAGCTGCCCATCCATCTGTGTATTTTTGCATGTCATCTATAAAAAGTGTTTCTTCAAAATTAAAACCAGATTTCTTTAAAGCTGTTTGATAGGCCTGTGGATAAGGTTTTCCAAAAAAATTAGGATCCCGGATATCGGTTATACATTCAAATAAATCACTTACTTCTAATTTTTCTAAAACTCTTTGAGCATGTTCTCTTGGAGCGTTTGTTAAAATTGATTTTTTTTGAGGTAAACTTAAAAGAAGTTTTCTTAAATCGTCTTCTTTTTTTAATTCATCACACTCATTATCTGGATGTACGTGAGCAAGAAATTTTTCTATATCTTTAAGTCCCTGGGCTCGTAACCATTCCAAGGTTGTAGAATAATGACTTATATTTTTTTTTCTGATTTTAATTGCTTCTTCCATACTACAATTGAAAAATTCCGCTACACATTCCATCATGCGACGGGTAATTCCTGCATCCATGGCCGAAGTTGAAGGGTAAAGGGTATTATCTAAATCAAAAAGAAGATATTTAAAATTCATTTTTATCTCTTACTCTTTTTTGTTTTTTAAGGCTAAACCAGAAATTTTAGAGAATGTCTTTTCAAGATACTGGGCTTCCCCTTCCGATAAGGCTGCTCTGGCCAGTATACTTCTCCAGTAATCTTCCATATCTTTTCGTCCAGGCATTTTAAAAAAGCCAATTTTCTGCATATTATCTGTAATTATTTTTACACTCTTATCAATTCTTTCTAAGGAAAGAGGGGTATATCCCCTGTAACCATTATGATTTTCTTTTAAACTTTGCCTGAACATATGGTAACTTAAAATCTGAACTGCGTGAGAAAGATTGAGTGAGCCAAATTCTTCTGAAGAAGGAATTGTTACGCCCACTGTACACATATCAAGTTGAGGGTCTGTTAAACCTGTTCTTTCATTTCCAAAAACAATTGCTACTTTTGAATTATTTTCGGTAATAGGGCTTGCTTCCTGTGCAAATTCTTCTGGAAGTAATAATTTACCCCGTTTTTTTCCTCGTCTTCTGGTTGTTCCTGCACTTAGTGTACAATCTGATGTTGCCTGATTTATGTCGTCAAAAAATTTTGCATTCTCGAAAATATAGCCTGCGTGAATTGCAAGAATATGTACTTTTTCTACATCATAGTCTTCTTTTTTTCCCACAATTC
The DNA here is from genome assembly GCA_946061765.1 of uncultured Treponema sp. Lineage (GTDB taxonomy): Bacteria > Spirochaetota > Spirochaetia > Treponematales > Treponemataceae > Treponema_D. Next base: position 2,790 of record CAMGTC010000205.1, on the reverse strand, counting down.
GTAAATCTTTTATGTCGCAATTAGCCATTGCACGACATGCTGAACCAATATTTCTGGCTTCATCTGGATGATCTAAAACAATTGTAATATTTGAAAGATTCATAAAAATATTATAGCAAATAATTGATTTCTTGTTTTACAAAAGGACTTTTTTTAAGGAAGTTGTTGTGCCTTATTTTTTTCCAAAATATGTTCTAATCCACACTCAATCATTTTTTGTACATGTTCATCGGCCAAAGAATAATAAATAACTTTTCCTTCTCTTTTTGTTTTTACAAGATATGAATCGCGCAGAATTTTAAGTTGATGAGAAACTGCACTTATAGACATATTTAATAATGCCGAAATATCGCAGACACATAAATCACTTTTGTCCAAGGCATATAAAATTTTTACTCTGGTGGTATCGCTGAAGATTTTATAAAAAACGGCAAGTTCTGTAATGATTTCTTCTGATTGCAATTGTTCTTTTACTTTTTTTACAAGATCTTCGTGTATAACTTCACAATCACAAGTAACTTCGCTTTTTCCCATAACGGCTCCACAATGATTGAACATTAATTCAAGTATAAACTACTATACAAACAATTGATTGAATGTTCAACTGTGAAAAAATCATTTTAATTATTAGAAATTTGAAAAGGTATTATTTTTTTCCTAAAACTGTAAAATTATTGGCAGAATTTGTAAAAAGTATTCCACTTCCAGCTTTATTCAAACAAGGTAACTCTGAAATTGCTTTTATGATTTCGTCTTTTTTATCTTTAGGAACAAGAATTAACAGCATTTCTTTTTCGGGTACTATTTCTATTCCAAAGAATTTAGCATCGCCTTCTTTAGCTGTTCCACGGGCATTTATTATAGTTCCTCCGCCAGCACCAGCTTTTCTTGCTGCGGCCATTGCATCTTCTGCATATCCTTTATTTACAATTACATTTATCATTTCATAGGAATCATTCATTTTTTCTACTCCCAGATTTTCATTTTCCAGATTTTTGATTGAACCACTGCGCAAAAAATTATTTATATCAATAGTAAAGACAATCCCGAAATTTTTTTTATTTTGTGTACTTTCTTTTATTTTGACCAATACATTTTGACATATTTCTTCTTCAACAAGTATGTAAACTATATCTTTTGATTTATCACCTAATCCTAAAAGTTGAATAATGGAATTTTCGGCGGTTCCTCTTCCCATTAAAATTGTACCGCCACGGCTTCCTGCAAGATTAGCTGCATTTGTTATAATTTCTCCAGAGTTATGGGGAACAATGCTGATTATAAGTTTATGCATTGGCATCTCCTTTATTTTCAGGATTACTTTTATTTTTTGAAATTATTTTTTTATTGAATATAATTCCCATCAACTGAATTGTGATTAAAGGCATCATTGCAACAAAGGCAATTACCCCAAAAGAATCTGTGCCATTGTTTGAAGCTCCAATTGTGAATGATAAAATAAAGGTTGAGGTCAAAGGTCCGGAAGCAACTCCGCCAGAATCAAAGGCTATTCCTGTGAATAAATCTGGACTAAAAATCATAAGTATTAGTGCTAAGGAATATCCAGGAATTAAAATCCACTTTATATCAAAAGCCCAGATGCATCTTAAAAGTGATAATCCAATTGCAAGTGCCGTTCCTATCGATAAAAATAGCAGCAAGAACTTTCGTTTGATTGTACCACCGCTAACACCTTCTACTTGTTCACTTAAAACCCATACTGCTGGTTCTGCACAAACAATGATTGCTCCAAGAAGAAAGCCCGTTCCTATTAAAATTGCATACCAGATTCCACCACGGTTAATAGCATAGGAGCCTAAAAGCTGACCTAAAATTTTTCCGGCCTGCATAAAACCGCCGTTCACTCCAACTAAAAAGATTGTAAGTCCTATTAAACTGTAAATAAAACCTAGAACCATTCTGACAACCTGACGAATGGTCATTTTTAGTAACAAAATCTGAAAAATTATAAAAAGTGCAAAAAGTGGTGCTATGGAAATTAAAGCTTCTTTTAAAACAGAAGAAAAAACTTGTCCAAAAGTCTGAAAAGCATTTTTTAGGAAAGAGGTTTTAATTATTTCCTGGCTTACAGAATCATTTTGTATAATTTCTTGAGCTAATTCACTGTTTCCCAAAAGAGTTCCATTTGCCGATAAAATTATTGCATAGATTAAAACTGCAAGAATAGGGCCAATAGAAGCAATCCCTGTTAATCCAAAGGAATTATTATTATCTTTTGCCCGTACAGAAGAAACTCCAAGACCTAAGGCCATAATAAAAGGCACTGTCATAGGGCCGGTTGTTGCTCCACCTGAATCAAAGGCTATAGCTATAAAACTTTCCGGGGCAAAAATGGTAATCAAAAATAGAAAACCATAGGCTGCAAGTAGAGTCCACTTAATAGAAAAATTGAAGACAGCTCTGAGTAAACCCAGAGTAATAAAAAGACCTACTCCAGATGCAATAGAAAATGTAAAAAAACTTTTGTTTACCTGCGAAAATAGACTTTTTACCTGATCTCCAAAAACCTGAATATCTGGTTCAGCTGCCGTAACAATAAAACCAATAATAAAGGCAACAGAAAGTAAAAGTCCTAAATTTCTTTTTTTTGTTAATGCAGATCCACAGCGTTCTCCCATAGGTTGAATGCCTAAATCTACACCTAAAAGAAAAATTGTTAATCCTAAAATTAGAAAAAGCCCGCCAATTACAAATCTTGTAAGGATAATTTTATCCATTGGTACGACAAAAATTCCTAAAACTAGAACTATTGCCATTACCGGCAGAACA